>NZ_JBNDJH010000010.1:0-240524 GCF_050434865.1 Pseudomonas silensiensis | reverse complement strand
GATGGTAGTGTGGGGTTTCCCCATGTGAGAGTAGGTCATCGTCAAGATTAAATTCCGAAACCCCTATCTGCGTATGCAGGTAGGGGTTTTGTTTTGCCCGAAGGAAAGTGGCTTTCAGTTAAAGCACAAATTTGCACAGTTATTTTCGATCCATGACACTAGAATAGGTCCAACTTTTTCGGAGCCAGAGCCTTTATGCCAGATCCGGTTGACGCTTCAGGGCTGTCAGAATTACCGCTGGACGACTTGGTTGCGTGTCATGAGTGCGACTTGCTGATGCGCAAGCCCGAACTCGCCCATGGCGAGAAAGCGCTTTGTCCGCGCTGCGGTTACGAGCTCTACGCCCATCGGCATAACGTCGTACAGCGCAGTCTCGCCTTGGTTCTCGCCGCTCTATTGTTGTATATCCCGGCGAACTTTTTACCCATCATGCAGCTCCATCTACTTGGGCAGTCATCGCACGACACTGTCTGGACGGGCGTTGTTGGCCTGTTCGATACCGGCATGCAGGGCGTTGCAGTCGTGGTGTTTCTCTGCAGCATGGGAATCCCGCTGCTCAAGTTGCTTTGCCAACTGCTTGTACTGCTGAGTATTCGTTTTGATATCGGACGCAGTTACGGCCTGTTGCTCTACCGCATTTATCACCATTTACGCGATTGGGGGATGCTCGAGGTCTACCTCATGGGCGTACTGGTGGCGATCGTCAAACTGGCAGATATGGCAGCAATTACCGTCGGGCTTGGCCTGGCGTGCTTTATCGGTTTGTTGTTGGTTCAGGTCTGGTTGGAGGTTGTGATGTCGCCCCATCAGATCTGGCAGGCTTTATCAGGAGAGGATGCCCATGCGGGCGATTGATGCAGGCATTCTGATTTGCGCCGAATGCCATGAATTGAACAAGCAGGAAGCCGACACCGACGAACAGTTCTGCACCCGTTGCGGTGCGCTGGTTCACGCCCGTCGCCCGAACAGCGTGATGCGTACCTGTGCGTTGCTGGTTACCGCGGCGGTTCTCTACATCCCGGCCAACGTGCTGCCGATCATGACCGTCAGTTCATTGGGGCAGGGCGATCCCAGCACCATCATGTCCGGTGTAATCCAACTGGTTCAACACGGCATGATTCCAATCGCTGCCGTGGTTTTTATCGCCAGTATTCTGGTACCAACGTTCAAATTGGTGGGCATCGCACTGCTGCTGTTTTCCGTGCAGCGCCGCCAGCCACTCTCGGCTCGCCAGCGCATTTGGATGTACCGCTTTATTGAGTTCATTGGGCGCTGGTCAATGCTCGATATTTTTGTGATCGCCATCCTGGTGGCGGTTGTGAATTTCGGACGGCTTGCCAGCGTCGAAGCCAATCTTGGCGCCATCGCTTTCGCCAGTGTGGTGATTCTGACGATGCTTGCCGCAGTAACTTTCGATCCCCGACTGATTTGGGATAACACGGAGTCGGACGACGACCATGACTGATTTGCCTACCGCAAAAACCCGACCGGCCTCGAACTGGTCAGCTATTTGGGTGTTGCCCCTGATTGCCCTGATCATCGGCGGCTGGCTTGGCTGGCGTGCCTACAACGAGACCGGCATCGAGATTCAGGTGCGTTTCGAAAGTGGTGAAGGCATTCAGGCCAACAAGACCGAAGTCGTCTACAAAGGCATGTCGGTGGGTAAGGTGAAAGCCCTCAAACTCGATGACGAAGGCAACGCCAAAGGCGTGATCGCTACCATCGAAATGAACAAGGACGTGGAGCCATACCTGCGGACCAGCACCCGTTTCTGGCTGATCAAGCCGAGCGTGACGTTGGCCGGTATCACTGGCCTGGAGACACTGGTCTCGGGTAACTACGTGGCGATAAGCCCGGGCGAAGGTGAGCCGACGCGCAAGTTCAAAGCCTTGGCCGAAGAGCCGCCGCTGTCGGACGCCAAGCCCGGTCTACACCTGACCATCAAGGCTGATCGTCTTGGTTCACTCAATCGCGGTAGCCCGGTGTTCTATAAGCAGATCAAGGTCGGCCAGATCAAAAGTTATCTGCTGTCCGAAGACCAAAGCACGGTTGAACTCAAAGTCTTCATCGAACCTACATACGCCAAGCTGGTGCGCAAACACACGCGTTTCTGGAACGCCAGCGGCATCAGCATCGACGCCAATCTGTCGGGTGTGAAAGTGCGCAGCGAGTCCCTGGCGAGCATCGTCGCCGGCGGTATCGCGTTCGCCACGCCAGAGAACCGCAAGGACAGCCCGCCCACCGACCCGAGCCTGCCATTCCGTCTCTACGAAGATTTCGATGCAGCCGCCGCTGGTATTCGAGTCAAGGTCAAACTCAGCGACTTCGAAGGGATGCAGGCTGGTCGCACACCGGTTATGTACAAAGGCATCCAGGTCGGCAATCTGAAAGCACTCAAGATCGATCCTGATCTATCCAGTGCCACAGCCGAATTGACCCTTGATCCTCTGGCTGAAGATTACCTGGTCGAAGGCACCCAGTTCTGGGTGGTCAAACCGTCGATCTCGCTTGCCGGTATCACCGGTCTCGAAGCGTTAGTCAAAGGTAACTACATCGCCGTGCGACCGGGAGACAAAGGCGCCGCACCGCAACGCGAGTTTGTGGCACGGCCGAAGGCACCGCCGCTCGACTTGCGTGCGCCAGGATTGCACCTGGTGCTGTTCACCGAAAACCTCGGTTCGCTGGAGGTCGGCAGCCCGATTCTCTACAAGCAGGTCAAGGTCGGTTCGGTCCAGAGCTATCAGTTCTCACGCACCAAAAAGCAGTTGGTGATTGGTGTACACATCGAGAAGGAATACGAAGGGCTGGTCAACGCCTCGACACGGTTCTGGAATGCCAGCGGCATCACGCTGACGGGTGGGCTGACCGGTGGAATCCAGGTCAAAAGTGAGTCGCTGCAAAGCCTGATGGCCGGCGGCATTGCCTTCGAAACCCCGGAAGCCAAGGCGCCGTTGCAGAAGCGGATTCCACGTTTTCGTCTGTTTGCCAGCCATGACGAGGCAAACCAGAAAGGTGCCGTGGTAACGATCAAGGTCGATCGCGCCGATGGTCTACGCACTGGGACACCGATCCGCTTCAAAGGTCTGGATGTCGGCAAAATTGAAGATGTCGACCTCACGGATGACCTGCAATCGGTGATGCTGACCGCAAGAATCACCGAAGTACCGGAGCGTATCGCTCGGGTCGGCAGTCAGTTCTGGGTGGTCAAACCTGAACTGGGTCTGATCAAGACATCCAACCTCGAAACGCTGGTCACTGGCCAATACATCGAAGTGCAACCGGCCGCGAAAAACCTCGGCCCGCAGAAGAACTTCGTGGCCCTGGCCAATCCGCCGGAAACTGCTAAACAGGAAGCCGGTTTGAGTCTGGTGTTGAGCGCTGCCCGCCGCGGTTCGCTGAAAACCGGTGTGCCGGTCACTTATCGCGAAATCACCGTGGGCAAGGTGACAGGCTATGAACTCGGCCAGACGGCGGATCGTGTGTTGGTGCACATCCTGATCGAGCCGAAGTACGCGCCGTTGGTGCGCAGCGGAACGCGTTTCTGGAACTCCAGTGGTTTTGGATTTGATTACGGCTTGTTCAAAGGTGCGACGATGCGTACCGAATCGCTGGAGACGCTGATTCAGGGCGGCATCGCTTTCGCCACGCCGGACGGCGAACGCATGGGCAGTCCGGCGCTGGCTGAGCAAACGTTCCCGCTGTTCGATAAGTTCGAAGACGAATGGCTGACCTGGGCGCCGAAGATTTCAATCGGCAAGTAAGCCCAAAACAGCAGGCATGAAAAAGGCCGCGATCCATTGGATCGCGGCCTTTTTTATGGCTGTCGATTAACGCAAATCAGACCGCATCCAGCTCCGGCTCATCCGCTTCAACGATAACGGCAGCCTTCACCTCATCGTGACGACGGATGTACTTCCAGTCCGCCTCGTCGATGTAGATCCCGTTCGGGCCGCTGCCGCCTTCCAGGTCGATGGCGACACTGGCGCAGACCTGCGGTTTCACGCTCGCCAGGATCGGTACGAAGCCCAGTTGCAGGCTGGTTTCCAGCAACGCTGCCTGGTTCTTCTCATCGATGTCCGCTGCCTCGTCGAGGTAGTACGGCAGGCGCACGCGACCGGCCTGGTCGCGGTCCATCAAGTGCAGCAACAAGTACATGTTGGTCAGCGCCTTGATGGTCATGGTGGTGCCGTTGGATGCCGCGCCGTCGATGTCGGTGTGGATCACCGGCGATCCGTTGACCTTGGTGATCTCGAACGCCAGCTCGAACAAATCCTTGAGGCCGAGCTGGTTGTGGTTCGCCGCTACCAGCCGTGCCAGATACTCCTTGGCTTCTTCGTTCTTGTTGTCCTGATCAGCGCTTTGGCTCAGGTCGAAGACCGAAAGGGTTTCGCCTTCTTCGTACTGACCGGCGCTGTGGATGATCTGGTCGATGTGCTTGAGCGCTTCCTTGTTCGGCGCGAGCACGATGCGGAAGCTTTGCAGGTTGGAGACCTGACGCTTGTTGATCTCGCGGTTGAACAACGCCAGTTGATGCTCGAGGCTGTCGTAGTCGCTGCGGATGTTGCGCAGGGTCCGGGCAATGTCGGTAACGGCCGCGCGACGCGCCTTGCCAAGGGTCAGGGCTTCGTCGGTGCGGTGCGCGTAAGCGTTGATCAGCAGTTGCAGGCGACGCTCCATATCGTCTTCGCTGTCGAACTTGGCCACACCCTTGAGGCGGACCTGCGCATACAGCGCCTCGATCTGACCATCGCTGCGCTGCAAACCTTGCCAGCTGTCCTGATAGTCATTGAGCAGCGGCAACAGGTTGTCCATGGAATCGTCGATCGGGTCCATGAATGGTGTGCCGAACGGCAAGTCTGCCGGCAACAGCTGACGGCGGCGCAGGGCGTCGTCGAGGGTGCGTTGCTTAGCTTCCATGTCACCGATCTGCCGGCCGACCAGTTGCAGCTTGGCCGACAGCTGCTGGACGCGTTCGGTGAAAGCGTCGCTGGAACGCTTCAACTCGTCCTGCGCCGCTTCCATCTGCGCCAGTTGTTCCAGCTTGTCGCCTTCCTCGGCGCTCAGGGTTTGCGCGCGGCGGAAATCTTCCAGCGCTTTCTGCGCGTCCAGCACTTGCTGGTACAACGCTTCGGTCTGGGTCTTGCTCGCGGCGCGGTCGGCGGCCACGGCAGCTTGAGTTTTCAGTTGCTTGAGTTCTTTGTCCAGACGCTCTTTCTGGTCGCGCAATGCTGCGCGGTCAGCCAAGGCTTGCAGGGCCGGCGGCTCGATGTGCGAGATGTCGATGGACAGGCCCGGCACTTCGAAACGCTCGCCCTTGAAACCGTCGAGGATCAGTTCCATGGATTTGACCCACTGACCGTCCTCGTCCAGCGTAATGCCGTGCTCACCCAGCGGCAGGCTGAACAATGCGCTGTTGAACAAGCGCATCAGGCGCTCGACATCCTGTTGCGAGAACTCTTCACGCAGACGGGCGTAGCTGTTGTTGTCGGCGTGATCGAGTTGCTGTTTCACCGACTTCAGGCGTTTTTCCAGATCCCGCAGACGCTCTTCCAAATCTTCGGCGCTGAATTGCCGCGACTGCGCCAGCGCACCGGCCAGTTCATCGTGCGCATCCTTGGCCGCGAGCAGTTGCTGCTCAAGCACTTTGACGTCATCGACCAGCGCGAAGCGATGCTTGAGCACCGACAGCTCGCCGAGCCAGCGCTGGATGCCGGAAATTTCCCGCTCCAGGCGCATCAGTTCCTGAGTGCCGCCGCGCTGATCGTTTTGCAGCGCGTCTTGCTCGTTGCGGTAGTGCTCGGCCTGAATCGTCAGTTCTTCCTTGCGCGCACTGGCGTAGTCCGACCAGGTGCCAAGCAGAGAGTCGAGCAACGGCGAAATGCGGTGCAGTTTGCCGCGCAGGATATTGCGCTGGGTCACGCCTGCCGCAAGGGCTTCAACCAATGGACCGGCAGTGACCAGTGAGTTGTAGTCCTGCTCCATGCGTCGTACATCGCGGAAGGCTTCTTCGCACGCGGCGATGTAGTCGACGCTGCCAGAACGCAGGCTGTGTTCGAACGCATCGAGAAACAGCTGCTTGAGCTTGGCCGCGGTGATTTCGCGCATGTGCAGCAGGTTGATGAACAGGGCGCGGAAGGTCTTCAGGCTTTGCTCGCTGGTGGAGCGCAGCGGGATCAGCGTCAGGTCCAGAGGAATCGAGGTGTGACCGCCGACCAGCAAACGACGCAGTTCATCCGGCTTGAGCTCATAGGCTTTCAGGCCTTCACGCTCAAGGTTGGTGAACAATTCTTTCTGACGCAGGCAGGTGTCGTTTTTCTGGTAATGGGCCAGATCCAGTTTGCCGGCGTAGGCAAAGAACTGGTGACCGAAACCACCGCCCGGGCCGCGACCGACCACGCCAATGACGTGAGGACCGTGGGGCAGGGACACTTCGACCAGGATGTAACTGGTGTCCGAGGCGAAGTAGAAACGACGGGATTGTTCCAGGCTGTACTTGCCGAAACTCATGTCCGACATGCGCGCCAGGATCGGGAACTGCAAGGCGTTGATCGAGGCGGATTTGCCGAGGTTGTTCGCGCCGTAGACCGACAACGGCTCTTCCAGCGGAAACAGGCCGAGGCTGTAACCAGCGGTGTTCAAAAGGGCAAAGCGGCGAATGCCGTAGCGTTCCTTGCTCATGCGTCGGTCTCCTGTTCTTCGGCAATGGCGCGGGCCATGGCGTCTTCTTCGCTTTCTTCAGCGAAGTCGCTGAGATCGAGCGGGTCATCGGTTTCCAAAAGCTTTTCGTCGCTGTCGTCATCGATCAGCACTGGCACCGGCAGAGGCAAGACGCTGTGCAAACTGGCCGCCAGATCGCGGTCTTGCTGGACCGACAAGCAAACATCGAGGAAGCGGTGCATCGGCGGCAGGAAACGGTAGATGCCGTTTTCTTCGCCGGCGAAACCGAGCTGGGTCATGCGGCGCATGATTTTTTCTTCGAGTTCTTCGACGGTCTGCACTTCGGCCTGGATAAACAGGTCGCGGTACTTTTCCAGCAGCGACGGCAATTCATCACGGCCGAGGCTGCCACCGTCGAGCACGGCGACCGGATCGCGGCCCTGATCGGCCAGATGCTCGACGAGGATGAAGGTGAACAGCGCCAGACGTTGTGCGGTCTTGTTCACTGCCGCGGCGGCCAGGTCTGGGACGAAGTAGTAGAAACCACGGGTATCGCAGACCAGTTCAAAGCCCAATGCCTTGAACAGCGTGCGGTACTGGTCCTGGAAGTTCGACAGTTGCGCGTACAGCTCAGGGTCGCGGCGGCTGACGTGATAGCCCTTGAATAGCTCGCGAAAGATCGGCGCCAGCTGAGACAGTTCGTTTAGATCAAGATGCATGTGGGGTGCTCGCAGAATCCTCGGCGGCGGTGTCGCGGGCCGAGAGCAGGGCGAAGGAGCGCAGGCTGACCTGATGCTCGTGAGTGTGGTAATCGCGGCGTTCCAGACGCTCGCGGTTGAAGCGTTTCTCGCGAGACAGGCGCGAGAACCAGTAGAGCAATTCGTCGGTAGCGCCGTCCGGCTCCTGCTCCAGCAGCCAGCTCATCAGATCCGGCATCGGCAGGGCGTCTTCGCAACGTTCGAGCATTTCCCGAACCGTGCGTGGCGCGCGCGGCGCTTCGCCTTTCTGCGTTTTGTGGGCCTTGGGGAAGCGCGCCGGTTTCGGCTCGAAACGGGCCAACGCGTAAACGTAGGCTTCGACCTGACTGGCACTGCCCAAGAAGGTACTTTGCGGGCGGGTGAACATCGGCATCGCTGCTTGTGGCACTGCATCGATGCCTTTGCGACGGATGGCCGACAAGGCCAGCGCCGCGCCACGGGTCACGGCGTTGTGCCGACGGGCTTCTTCACGCAACGGCAGCAGCAGTTCGCGGGCGTGACGCAGCGTCAGCTGGGCGCTGGTCTGCATTTCGAGGATGCGCGCGTGGGTGCGCAGCAGCATGTCGTCATCGACCAGGTGGCCGAGGCGCTGCTGCTCGGTGAGCATCTTCAGCAGCACGTTCTCGACCTTGCGCACACCTTGTTCGAAGGCGCCGTCGGCGTTCACCAGCTGAATCATCGGCTCGACGTATTCGTCCCAGGTCGCCAACACTTCGGCGTAGCGCTGACGCAACGGAATCTGCCGGTCACTGGTCTTGGCGCGCTCGGCGACGGCCACCAGGGCCTGTTCGTCGTTGGCGAGTTTCTTCAGTACGTCCCGTACGCGCATGTCGAGCAGGCGCAACTGGCGCGCCAGGTCGTGGCCGTCGCGGATGTCGAAGGCGTCCTGGATATAACCGGCCAGGCGCTCGAGGTGGCGCAAATAGGCTTCGATCTCCAGGCACAGGCCCAGACGGTGCTCACGGCGCAGGTAGGCGAGGAAGTCGTGGATCTGCGCGTTGAGCTCGAAACGGTTCGGGCTTTTCGCCACGGGAACCAGAATGTCGAGGCGGATCCACACGTCCAGCAGGCTGGTGATGTCCTGCGGCGTACTGTCCAGTTGCTGGGCGGCCAACTGTGAACGCAGTTCGTTGAGGCTCAAGGTGCCTTGGTCGAAGTGCTCGCACAGTGGCTCCAGAAGTGCCCAGTGTTCAGCGAGGGCGCGCAAGACGCGCTTGGGTTCGATCATCGGAATGGCCGGCTGGTTGGCGAATAAAAGTCGCGATTGTACTGCATCACGCCCGTTGCGATTCACTCTCGGGACGGACTGTTGGCTTTCTATCGATCAAGCGTGGGCGATCTTGAGCGAAGGGCGGTAGAATCACCGCACTTTAGTTATCCACAAGTGGCCGACCTTTGCTTATCGAGTCCCGTCGCCGCGCTTATTTGACCGCCATGCAGGTGGTCAACTGGCTGCCGCGCACCGAATTGCCCTTTGCTGCGCCCTCGCGCCCAGAACTGCTGGAGATGCCCGAGCCGTTGGTCGTCGCGCCGGTTGCTCCGGTTGCGCCCGCGCCTGTGGCTGATTCCCCCGTGGAACCGCTGGTCAAACCGGCCGAACGGGTGAAAATCGAGGTGCCACGGCCATCGCTGGCCAGCACGCGCACGAATGCCAAGGTTGAAGAAGAGGCCGCTCCGGTTGTGGCCAAGGCGCCAGTCGTGCCGCCACCGCGTTTCGCTCTGCAATTGCTGCGGGCCGGGCGTTGCCTGCTGCTGGTGGAGTTACCCACAGGCGAATCCTTCCAGACCCGCGACCCCGCCTATCTGTTGCTCAAAGACATGCTGCGCGCCGCCGGTCTGCCGGACAGCCCGCAGATCGTCGGCGAGCCGGTGCGTTGGCCGCTGTTGTCTCGAGGCACCATGGATCAAGGTCCGGAAGCGGCTCGCGACTTCGTGCAAGGTTTTCTCTCGGCCCGGCTGGAAGACGCACCGTGCGTCTGCGTGTGGCTGATCGGTCTGCCGGCGGTGCGTTTCGCCGGTGAGGCAAACGCCGAATCCTTCAACCGTGAACTCCAGGTCGACGGCCTGGGCTCGGTCTGGGCCCTGCCGGGCCTGGAATTATTAATGGAAGAGCCACAGCGTAAGGCTGATGTCTGGCAAGCCATGCGTCGGCTGATGGCGCGTTGGAAAGAATCGAATGAGTGACGCTGTATCGTTCCGCCCGATGACCGAGGCGGACATGGACGCTGTACTGAAAATCGAATACGCGGCTTACAGCCATCCCTGGACTCGCGGGATTTTTCTCGATGGGCTGGGTAAATATCAGATTTGGCTGATGTTTGAAGGCCAGCAGCAGGTCGGCCACGGGGTGGTGCAGATCATCCTTGATGAAGCGCATCTGCTGAACATCACCGTCAAACCGGAAAACCAGGGCCGTGGCCTGGGCTTGACGTTGCTGGAGCATTTGATGTCCCGGGCGTATGACGCCAAGGCGCGGGAGTGTTTCCTGGAAGTGCGCGACAGCAACCGTGGTGCGTTCAAGTTGTATGAGCGTTATGGGTTTAACGAGATTGGTCGGCGGCGCGATTACTACCCGGCGGTTGGCGGGCGGGAAGATGCCGTTGTAATGGCCTGCACTTTGGTCGATTGAGCCTTTTTAAAAGCTTCGCGGGCAAGCCTCGCTCCTACAAGATTAGTGGTGTTCACACATTTGTGTACGACACCAATCCTGTAGGAGCGAGGCTTGCCCGCGAAGGCGTCCTGGCTGACATCAACGATCAACGATTACCGTCCATCGGATCCCGCCGCGCCAGTTCCTCTTCATCCAGCCCATTACCACCGCCAATGTCGTCTTCATCGACAATGCTCAAATCCCAATCGGCCTGGCCACCTTCACCCGCTTCGTGGGCGTCCCGTGCACCGTCTTCACGGATCAGGGTTTCCGGGCTCATGTCGTCGTCGGTAGACTCATGGTCCTCGGTCGAGGCCCCGGTCATGCCGGCTTCCCGTACGCGTTCCCGAGGCATCAGGCGTTCACGCTCCGCTTGCGTCAGCTCGTCGCCGATTTTGGCGCTGGGTTCTTCCTCGTCGAAATCCAGCTCATGCATCGAGCCCATGCGGTCTTCGTCGTCATCGATGGGCTCGGGTTGAACCGCATCGTACGGACGTCGTGATTCAGTCATGGTAATTCCTCATACTGTAGGCCTTACTAGGGTGGACCCCCTGGGCTGCTGAGAATTCCTCCGGCATGGAAAACCGGGTATCTGCATTTGGCGCGTGACCCCGACAGATGGTTGTCTGTCATAGAAGCGCATCATTCTCGAGGCTTCATTGCATGAACGAATTACAAGATCTGATTGATAACAACGAGCGCTGGGCTGACGCGATCACCAAAGAAGATCCTGATTTCTTCGCCAAGCTGGCCCGTCAGCAAACCCCGGAATACCTGTGGATCGGTTGCTCCGACGCCCGGGTGCCGGCGAACGAGATCGTCGGCATGCTGCCCGGCGATCTGTTCGTACACCGCAACGTGGCCAACGTGGTGTTGCACACCGACCTTAACTGCCTGTCGGTGATTCAGTACGCGGTCGACGTGCTGAAGGTCAAACACATCCTCGTTACCGGCCACTATGGCTGCGGCGGTGTGCGCGCCTCGATGCAGGACCGTCAGTTGGGCCTGATCGACGGCTGGCTGCGCTCGATTCGCGATCTCTATTATGAAAAACGCGAAGAACTTGCCAAATTGCCCACTGAAGAAGAGCGGGTCGACCGCCTCTGCGAATACAACGTGATCCAGCAAGTGGCCAACGTCGGGCACACCAGCATTGTGCAAAATGCCTGGCACCGCGGGCAGAGCCTGTCTGTTCACGGCTGCATCTATGGCATCAAGGACGGTCGCTGGAAAAGCCTGAACGCCACCATCAGCGGTTTCGAGCAATTGCCGCCGCAATACCGTCTGCGTCCGGTCGAGACGTTGTAACGCCCTTCAGCATAGACTTCGCCGGCGCCAGTGCTGCAGAAACAACTGGCCGTCGGCGTTCGGCGGTTCATCGTAGCCGGTGATCCAGCCTCGGCAGTCGAACGAGCCGCACTGGCAGGCGAACTGACGCAGGAGTTTGTCTTCGGTGGAAGCGTAGTCCATCGTCAGTCGGTCGCCTTTTTTGATGTCCTTCAGCGCCCACAACCACAGCTCGCTCATGTCGAGAAATACGTTTGGGTCGCAGGAGTGTCGCAGCAGCCCGCAGAAGCGCGGGTCGTAGACATGGATGCCACGGGCCAGTTGCCGGGTATGCCGGCACCGATAAGGCAGCAGATGCCCCGAAGCCCGACAAATTCGGCTGATGCGTGGAAATTCCCGCAGTACTGCGACGGCGGCCGCCGATCCGTTGGTGTTGTCGATAATCTCGAAGTCGGCCCTGGAGGGGAATCCAAGGCGAACGGGCAGCTCCGCAAATGGATAAATCCCGTCGGGAGGTTTTACGAGCGTCTCGTGCAGGGCGTGGGTTTTCATAACGATCCTTGTTGGCTGGGTGCTGCGACCTCCATCAGCTGACGATCCTGTCAGCTCTGCAGCACATGGGTGCGATTCAAGCCTCTCGCAAATGAAACGGCGGGTCTACTGTCAGTTATGACAGTAGACCCGCCGTTCATCGTTTTACAGGGGCGGGACAGGAATCGCAGTCTCGGGTACCGGAGCTTTCAGCTGTTTGAGCTGAGTTTTGATCGGTGCCGTCGCGCACTTGGCCACGGCTTTTTCAGGCGTCAGGTTGCGGATCGAGGTATAGAACAGCTCGCAGGTTTTATCTGCCTGGGCCACTTGCCAGTTTTGGGTGCAGCTTCTCAGTTCAATGTCGGGATTACTGTCCGGTTGGCGGCCCATGGCGGCCTGCCAGCACGCGGCACTCAAATCCTGACCCATGACTTTTAAGCCTGCCGCATCGGCCTTGGCCTGGGCATCTTTGCCGGTATAGCTTTCCGGGTTGGCGGCGTACCAAATGTAGCTTGGGTGGTTGGAACCCAGTACTGGCACTTTCACCCCGTCGCTTGGACTGATGCTGACCAGGCCCAGCACGTTCACGGTCGGCCCATATTGCTGCTTGATCCAGTTACGCACCGGCGCGCCGAAGGCGACCATCGGCAACGCCTCACCACTGGCGTTCTGGCTGAGTTGCTTGACCATCGTGGTCTGGTAGTCCTTGAAGTAGTCGTAGACGCCCTCCAGATCCTTGCCGGCGTTGGACGGTGCGGCAATCGGTGCGATGTCGATGATGGTCTGGTAGCCCGGAGTCTGCTCGGCCGCAATTCCGTTGACAGTCAGCAGTGTGGCCCAGCGATCGGTGGTGGCGGATCGCAGGTAATCCTGGGCCTGGGTCAACGAATAGTCGGGTGGGAAGTGCAACAGTTCAACGCTTTTGCGGTTTTCCAGAGCCATGCCCAGTGGCAGGAACAGATACCAGCTGTAAGCCCACTTGCCATCGGCATTCAGCTTGCTGGCGCCGGTATAGGCCAGATCACCGGCATCGAGTAACGCCGCCAACGGTTTTTCATAGCCTTTGGGTACGCCGGTGATTTCGGCGTAGAGCTGATGATTATCGGTTTTGACCAGCACTTTCGCCGCGCTGTAACCATCGCGCTGCACGCTTTGGGTCAGGTAATGCTCGACCGTTTGCTCCAGCGTCCAGTTGCGAAAGCAGATCACGTTGCAGTTGTTGGGATAAGCGAACAGGCGGGTGACGCGTTCGGTACTGCCCAGCTTCAGGTCGACATCGGCATGGGCGGCGGCACTCAGGGTGAGGGCCGCGAGGGTGAATGCTGCGAATTTGAACATGCTCAGATCCTTTTCAGCGTGGTCCCGTTGATTGGGGTTCGCTTCATACTGGATCAGCGGCGTTACACAGAACAGTGTGTGCGTGTAGTTTTTTTGCGTAGAGCCTGCGGTATGTATGCCAGGAACGCTCGATTATGGAGTCCGGCCCGGGCTTATTGTCTATGGGCCGGACGGAGGTTGAAGCGTTACAACAGCTTTAGTGCCAGATGAGTACCGGCGCGCAAGTACTCGACCTGTGCCGATACGGCATCCTTGACGATGGCCTCTCCTGTATCGGTCAGTTTGGCTTTTTTGGCATCGATGATGGACGTTTGCGTTAATTGCATCACTACATCCATCGCTTTTTGAAGGGCGGTCAAATTGTTGTGCTGGCCGAACTCACGGACGACGGCGTCCATACGACGATCAGCATCATCACGCAGCTTTTTATACTCAACGACTGAAACCCTACCGTCCTGGTAAATCTCGTTAATCATCTCTTCCAGCGTTTTCGATATTAAAGACATGTGCTTGTTCATCCTTGGTCAGTGCGGTCTTGCTTTAAAAAGTTTGTGAGCTGTCGGAGTTTACTCAGCGATTTATAGGTTGGAGATAAGACCTCTCCGGGTTTCATGTCAGGCGCAATCGAGCCTGTATGTAGGATAAATCCAGGCGTTTGTTTCAGGCTCAAGCTGGGTGAACGGATTGCACCTGCCTGCAGCAGGTGCAATCAGTTACGTGTTACGGCATGACCGGTGCCGTATACGTCAGCGTCGTCCCCAGCGCCCACAGCAGAAACAGCACCAGCGGCGTGTGCACCAGCAGTTGCACGAACGAAAACCCGATCAAGTCCCGCGCCTTCAACCCGAGCACGCCCAGCAGCGGCAGCATGTAGAACGGGTTGATCAGGTTCGGCAGGGCTTCGGCGGCGTTGTAGATCTGTACGGCCCAGCCCAGGTGGAAGTTCAGGTCAGTGGCCACTTGCATGACGTACGGCGCTTCGATGATCCACTTGCCCCCGCCGGACGGGATGAAGAAACCAAGGATCGCCGAGTACACGCCCATCAGCAGCGCGTAGGTATCGTGGGACGCGATTTGTACGAAAAAGGTCGAGATGTGGTGAGCCAGCGTCTGAGCGTCAGTGCCTTTGACGGTGGTCATCAGCGCCGCGATCGAGCCGTACAGCGGGAACTGAATCAGTACGCCCGTGGTGGTCGGTACCGCGCGGGACACCGCGTCAAGGAAGCTGCGCGGGCGCCAGTGCAGCAGGGCACCGAGCATGATGAACAGGAAGTTGTAGGTGTTCAGCCCGGAAATCGCGCTGATCGCCGGTTTGGTCGAAAACTCATGGAACAGCCATCCGGCCGCCAGCAGCACCAGCAAAATCGTCAGCAGCGGGCTGTGCTCCAGCCATTCGCCGGGGCGCGTGCGCGGTTGCAATGGCGGCAGGTTAAAGCTCGGATCGATGCCGCAAGCTTTGGCATCACGGGCCGAGTTCTGGCCGGGGGCGGTGGCGTAGGCAATGATCAGCGAGATCACGATCAGCGCCAGCAACATCACGCCGGACTGCCAGAGAAAGATGGTTTGCGTGAAAGGAATCACCCCGGTGATCGACAGAATCGACGGCGGCAGGCTGGCCGGGTTGGCCTGCAATTGTGCGGCGGACGAGGACAGACCCAAGGCCCACACTGCGCCAAGGCCGAGATAGGCGGCGGCACCGGCAGCGCGGTAGTCCATTTTCAGATCGGTACGGCGGGCGAGGGCGCGCACCAGCAAACCGCCAAACACCAGCGACAGCCCCCAGTTCAGCAGCGAAGCGACCATGGAGATCAACGCCACCCAGGCCACGGCTGAGCGGCCGTTTTTCGGGATCCGCGCCAGCCTGTCGATCAGTTTCACCGCCGGTGGCGAGCTGGCAACTACATAACCGCCGATCACCACGAAAGCCATCTGCATGGTGAACGGGATCAGGCTCCAGAAGCCGTCACCGAAGGCCATGGCGGCGTCGGTGGGTTTGGCGCCCATGAACAGGGTGGCCACGGCAACGATAATCACCGCCAGTGCGGCAAACACCCAGGAGTCGGGGAACCAGCGTTCGGCAAAACTTGAGCAGCGCAGGGCAAAGCGGGCGGAGCGGGTATCTTCGATATCAGCAGCCACGGGTATACCTCGAATTTTTATGTTTATTGTGGTCTTCAGGACCGCAAGGGCCCGTCTAGACAGGTGGCAACAGTAAAACAATCGGTTCTATTTTGTGACGAAGTTTTACGCGTCTAGGACTTTGGTCTAACGGGTTGTCCGTTGGCGCGTTTGCGTAGACCATGGGCGCCTTGGTTTTTTGCCTATGCCAGAGTGCTTTTCATGACTGCCAACACCCACTCGCGCCCGGTGCCGTTCACTCGCTCGGATTACAAGACCCTCGGCCTTGCGGCCCTTGGCGGCGCGCTGGAAATCTACGATTTCATCATTTTCGTATTTTTCGCCCTGACCCTCAGCCAGCTGTTTTTCCCGCCGGAAATGCCTGAGTGGTTGCGACTGCTGCAAAGCTTCGGGATCTTCGCTACCGGTTATTTGGCGCGGCCGTTGGGCGGGATTCTGATGGCGCATTTCGCCGACCGATTGGGCCGCAAGAAGGTCTTCAGCCTGAGCATCCTGATGATGGCGCTGCCGTGCCTGTTGATCGGCATCATGCCGACCTACGCCCAAATCGGTTATTTCGCACCGCTGTTGCTGTTGGCCCTGCGAATCCTCCAGGGCGCGGCGGTGGGCGGCGAAGTGCCGAGCGCCTGGGTATTCGTCGCCGAGCATGCACCCGTCGGGCATCGCGGTTATGCCCTGGGTTTCCTGCAGGCCGGGCTGACGTTTGGTTACCTGATCGGCGCACTGACGGCGACGTTTCTGGCTCAGGCGTTCACCCCGGCAGAAATCCTTGATTACGCCTGGCGTTACCCGTTCCTGCTGGGCGGCGTGTTCGGCGTCATCGGCGTCTGGTTACGCCGCTGGCTCAGCGAAACCCCGGTGTTCATGGCCATGCAGGCCCAACGTGATGCGGCCGTCGAATTGCCGCTGCGCACGGTTTTGCGTGAACACCGTCTGGCCATGTTGCCGGCGATGATCCTCACCTGCGTACTGACCTCGGCGGTGGTGGTGTTTGTGGTGATCACCCCGACCATGATGCAGAAAACCTTCGGTATGACCGCTAGTCACACCTTCGCCCTGAGTGCCTTGGGCATTGTTTTTCTGAATATCGGCTGCGTACTCGCCGGGCTGCTGGTCGACCGCATTGGCGCCTGGCGCACGGTGATGCTCTATAGCCTGTTGCTGCCATTGGGCATCGGCGTGCTCTATACCTGCCTGATCATCGGTGGCAGCTGGATCGGCCTAGCGTACGCGGTGGCCGGCCTTGGTTGTGGGGTGGTCGGCGCGGTGCCGTCGGTGATGGTCAGCCTGTTCCCGGCGCGGATTCGTGTCTCGGGGATTTCCTTCACCTACAACATTGCCTACGCCGTCTGGGCGAGTATCACACCGTTGTTGCTGATCGGTCTGATGCCGTGGAGCCCATGGATCTGCGTGATCTTCTGCGCGGTGATGGGGGCTGTGGGTGTTAGCTGTGCCGCGTATTTTGGAGCGCGGATGCCTAATGTCGGGAGCCGCAGCGTGGCTTCAAGCCAGGGCAAATCGTTGAAAGACTGCGTTAATCCGTAACAGGGATCCATATCCCGCGTAGCGGGGAGCGGAAAAAAGAATGGGCACGCCAACCAGGTTGGGTGCCCATTTTTTTATGGGGTGGCGGATTAGATGACGCTGCTTTGTTGCTTGGCGAAAATCGCCGCTATCTCGGGTTCATCCAGATGATCCAGCATTCGCTCCACCATCAAATGCACCCCGTCAGCCATGCGGCTGAGCGCCAAAGCTACGGAGCGGCGTGAGCCGTCTACATCGTCGGCGAGGTTGGCGGCGATGGCGCTGATGAACAGCAAATCTTCCGAGGCATTGGCGAGAAGGGTTTCAGGGTTGATACCCGGGCAGACGCTGAAGAGCTGGCCGTTGCGTTTCGGTGGTTTGGGGTCGGCTGGCGGGAAGTGATGGTCGAGGGCGCGCTCGGCGGCTTCGTTGAGTTTGTTTGAGTCGGGGCTTTCGTAGGGAGAGACCGGATCGGTGTCGGGTGGGTTGGGTGTGACCTTGAACATGATCTTCAATTCCTTGAATGATGCTGACAACACTTCGCCGACTAAACGAAGGGGTGGCAGCTGTACGCAGGTTAGTCGGACCGGGGAATTGAAGAAGCCGGCGCACCCGAAGGTGCCCTACGCACAGCCACCATCAAATGCAGGTAGGAAATACCTGTCTGACAGAAGCTTGTGCCACTTCAATTACCAGCGAGCGACTAAACCCGATCACTGATGGGCAGTGACAGGAACCAAGTTACCGACCGCCCCCAAGGCGCACAAGCCGGCAGATTCTGGCGTAGCCGTAGGCAACGACGCAAGGTGTTGTAGCTTGCAGGAAGTAACTTTGAGCCGTTTTCAACACGTGCTGTCGAGCGGTGTTTAATTTCCGGAAATGTTGGGAAGAAACGATGTTTCGACAACCATTCGGCTTCTGGCGACAAGACGCGTATCAAGATGCCTAACTATTTTTGTAGGACAACCCTGAAACACTCTTCAGAAATTATCCCCAAAGCCGATGGTTAGGCTACATGCCGCTTTCTATCACTGTCCATCGGTGCATCCCCATGTTCAACAAACGCTTGAAGCAAGAGCTGTCGGCTCTTCGCGAAGAACTCTCCAGCCTCCAGCAAGTGAAGGAGCGTCTGGAAAGCGAGATGCTGGTCCTGACCCTCGAAGCCGATGGGCGCATTCAGTCGGTCAACCAGATCTTCCTCGGCGAGATGCACTACAAAAGCAACGACCTGATGGGGCGACACATCGAAGACATCGTCCCGGCTCATGTGAAGTCGGACCAATTTCACCAGCGCTTCAAGGTCGCGTTGACCCGTGGCGAGCACTTTGCCGGCACGGTGCGTTTGTTGCGCGGCAATGGCCAGGAAGCCTGGCTGCGCTCGATTGTGCAGCCGGTTCGGTCCGCGGACGGCCGGATCAAATACTTCTCGATTTACTCCAGTGACCTGACCCGCACCATCGAGGCGTCTCGTGAACATGAGAACCTGATCGGCGCGCTCGTACGCTCCACGGCTGTGATCGAGTTCGACCTCAATGGCAATGTGCTGACTGCCAACGAGCGGTTCCTCAGTGGCATGGGTTACAGCCTGGCGCAGATCAAGGGCAAACATCACCGCACCTTTTGCGAGCCGGAGGAATACAACAGCACCCAGTACCAGGACTTCTGGCGCCGTTTGAATGCAGGCGAGTTCGTCGCCGGCCGTTTCAAACGCATCGACAGCCACGGCCGCATGGTCTGGCTGGAAGCGTCCTACAACCCGGTGGTCGATGCCAACAACAAGCTCTACAAAGTGGTGAAGTTCGCCACGGTGATCACCGATCAAGTCAATCAGGAGCAAGCCGTCGCCGAAGCGGCCAACATTGCCTATAGCACCTCGCAGCAAACCGACAGCAGCGCTCAGCGCGGTAACGCGGTGGTGACTCAGGCGGTCAACGTGATGCGTGACCTTGCCAAGCACATGCAGACCGCCAGCGAAGGCATCGAAGCGCTGAACGAGCAGTCGCTGGTGATCGGCACCATCGTTAAAACCATCAGCGGGATTGCCGAACAGACCAACCTGCTGGCGCTCAACGCGGCCATCGAGGCGGCTCGGGCTGGGGAACAGGGGCGTGGTTTCGCGGTGGTGGCGGATGAGGTCCGGCAATTGGCGTCGCGTACCAGCCAGGCAACCGATGAGATTGTCGGCGTAGTGCGTCAGAACCAGGACATGGCGCGCAACGCCGTGGCCCTGATGACCGAGGGCAAATTCCAGGCTGAACAGGGGCTGGCGCTGGCGGCAGAGGCGGGGACGGTGATTGTCGAGATTCAGGACGGCGCACAGAAAGTGGTGAACGCGGTCGGGCAGTTTGCCAATCAGTTGACGACTTGATGCCTGCCATCCCGGTGGAAATCGCTACAATCGGCGTTTTCCCCAGGAGCAGCCAACATGAGCGTTTCTCACCGCCGTCCGGTTCCCTTGGCCAAGGCTTATCGTCTGCTCAATCACGGCCCGACCGTGTTGGTCAGCGCGGCCCATGACGGTCAGCGCAACATCATGGCGGCGGCCTGGGCGATGCCGCTGGATTTCGAGCCGCCGAAAATTGCCGTGGTGCTGGACAAGTCCACCTGGACACGGCAATTGCTGGAGGCTTCGGGCACGTTTGTGCTGAATGTTCCCTGCGCCGCCCAGGCCGATATCGTCCAGACCGTGGGTTCGACGTCCGGCCTGGAATTGACCCGGGACCAAGGCCGGGACAAGTTCCAGGTCTATGGCTTGCCGACCTTCAACGCTGAACTGATCGATGCGCCGATGCTCGAAGGCTGCGTCGCCTGGCTGGAGTGCCGACTGCTGCCGGAACCCGGCAATCACCAGCAGTACGATCTGTTCCTGGCCGAAGTGATTGCCGCTCAGGCAGACGAGCGGGTGTTCAGTGACGGTCGCTGGCACTTCGAAGGGCAAGACGCGTTGCGCACCTTGCACCATGTGGCTGGCGGGCATTTCCTGAAAATCGGCGATCCAGTGGACGGCAAGACCTTGCAGCCGTAAGCCGCCAGCCGTTCACACCCAGACGTCATTCTGCGCCGTGCGCTCGCCACCTTCGTTACCCGTGTTCAACACACCCTTGGGTTCGATCAGCAGGAGTTTCACCTCCTGCTCGGCGAACGGTTTGTGCTCGACACCTTTTGACACCACATACATTTCGCCGGCGTTCACCAGCACGTGGCCATCGCGAAAGTCGATGCGCAGTTGCCCTTCGAGGACGATGAACGTTTCGTCGGTATCAGGATGATCGTGCCAAATGAAATCCCCCAGCAGCTTCACCACCTTGAACTGGTAGTCGTTCATTTCAGCGATGACCCGAGGCGTCCAGTACGGGTCGATCCTGGCGATTTTTTCAGCGAAGTTCAGGCTTTCGTAAGCTTTCATGAAGCAGCTCTCGTGGTTGATCGTGCCTCCACGATAGCGGGCGCATCGGCGTGCTTCTTGAACGATTGTGCGTGGCTCAGCGGCGGTGCATTTTCATCCAGCGCGCTGGCGACAAGCCGTAGGTTTTACTGAACTGGCGGGTCATGTGGCTCTGATCGGTGAAGCCGGCGATCAGCGCAGCGCTGACCAATGACTGGCCCTGAATCAGCAGCGAGCGGACCAGGTCGAGGCGGCGCATGGTCAGGTATCGATAAGGGCTGGTGCCGAACAACAGGCGAAAATCCCGCGACAGACTCCAGCGGTCGCGACCGCTGTGTTGCGCCAGTTCTTCCAGCGTCACGGTACGATCCAGTGCGCTGTGGATGAATTCCCGCGCGCGTTCGGCGGCCACGTAGTCGAAGCTCTGGCGGGTGGCAGGCACGCCGGAAACGTTGTTCAAGGCTTGCGCCAGATCGAACAGTGCGTCCTGCTCTTCAAGAGGCTCGAGGGGGCAATCGAGGCTTCGCAGCAGCACGGCGGTGGCGGCGAACAAACGAGGGTCGTTCGACAGGCCGGTCTTTATAAACGGCAACGGCTGGCCGCCGAGCATCTGCTGGATCAGTGCCGGTTCGATGTACATCATTCGGTACTGGAAACCGGTCTCGGTGCCGGCTTCGCCATCGTGAACTTCGTCCGGGTGCAGCACCATGGTCCCGCCCGGCAGACTGTGGCGCCAGCCACCGCGGTACTGAAAACTCTGCACCCCGGCCAGGGTATGGCCGATGGCGTAGGTGTCGTGGCGGTGAAGGTCGTAGCCGTGGCCTGCAAAAAACGCCTCGAAACGCTGAAGCCCGCCGACGTCGGGCGCGCGGTGGAACCAGTCGATGGGGGGCGTGTGCTTGGCCATGGTGTGTTGCCTTGAACTCGATGCTGAACACGTTACCCCACTGACCAACCGCCTGTCTGCTGCCGTTCGAATCACCCGGCTGGTAGAAAATCCCAGACTAATGTTGCAAGGTGTTGCATATTTTTTAAGCCAAGAAGGCGCCCCCACATCATGGAAATATCCCACCTGAGCTATGCCGCTCCGTTGTTGTCGTTGGCGCTGTTGTGGACGGTTGCGGTGGTGACGCCGGGGCCGAACTTCTTCAACACCGCACAACTGGCTGCCAGTTGCTCCCGGCGCCACGGTGTCGTCGCCGCACTCGGCGTGGCCACGGGTACGGTGCTTTGGGGGTTGGCGGGTGGCTTGGGCATCAAATCGCTGTTCAGCGCTGCGCCGACGCTCTACCTGAGCTTCAAGATTGCCGGTGGTTGTTACCTGATCTATCTGGGATTGAAGCAGTTCAAGCGCAAACCACCGAGTGTGCCGGGCGATAGCGGCTCGCTGAATGGGGCCGGTCGCACGCTGCTATCGGCTTATGGCCGGGGCTTTGTGGGCAACATGACCAATCCCAAGGCCGCGCTATTTGTCGCGACGATTTTCGCCACGGCCATGCCGGCTTCACCGCCACCGATGTTGCTGGCACTGGCCGTGCTGACCATGGCGACCTTGTCCTTCAGTTGGTATTGCAGCGTGGCGCTGCTGTTTGCCAGCCGGCGGGTCGCGGGTGCTTATGATCGTTCGCGTAAATGGCTGGATCGCTTCGCCGGCAGTTGCTACCTGCTGTTCGGCGCACATCTGGTGGCCAATCGTTGAGGAGTTCTGAATGAGCAAACTGCGGATAGGCATTATTTTTGGCGGTCGTTCGGCTGAACATGAAGTGTCGTTGCAATCGGCGAAAAACATCGTCGATGCGCTGGATCGTTCGCGCTTTGAACCGGTGCTGATCGGCATCGATAAACAAGGCCACTGGCATCTGAACGACCCTTCGAACTTCCTGCTCAACCAGGAAAACCCGGCACTGATTGCCCTAAACCAGTCCAACCGTGAACTGGCCGTCGTGCCGGGCAAGGTCAGTCAGCAATTGGTGGAAACCTCCAGTCAGGAAATGCTGGGGCACGTCGATGTGATCTTCCCGATCGTCCACGGCACCCTGGGTGAGGACGGTTGCCTGCAAGGCTTGCTGCGCATGGCTGATCTGCCGTTTGTCGGTTCCGACGTGCTCGGTTCGGCCGTCTGCATGGACAAGGACATCAGCAAGCGGTTGCTGCGGGACGCCGGGTTGGCGGTCACGCCGTTCGTCACCCTGACCCGCGCCACCGCGGCGCGCACCGGGTTCGCCGAAGTGCAAGGCAAACTCGGTCTGCCACTGTTCGTCAAACCGGCTAACCAGGGATCTTCCGTGGGCGTCAGCAAGGTAAATGACGAAGCCGAGTACGCGGCGGCGGTGGAGCTGGCCTTGGGTTTCGATGAAAAAGTCCTGGTCGAGTCCGCCGTCAGCGGCCGCGAGATTGAATGCGCGGTGCTCGGCAACGAAGATGCCATCGCCAGCGGTTGCGGCGAGATCGTGGTGCGCAGCGGGTTCTATTCCTACGACAGCAAATACATCGACGCACAAGCAGCGGAAGTGGTGGTGCCGGCTAACATCAGCCTCGAGGTCAGCGAACGCATCCGTGCCCTGGCCGTCGAGGCATTTCAGGTGCTGGGCTGTTCCGGGCTGGCGCGGGTCGACGTGTTCCTGACCGAAAGTGGCGAAGTGCTGATCAATGAGATCAACTCGTTGCCCGGTTTTACCCGCATCAGCATGTACCCCAAGTTATGGCAGGCCACCGGTATGACCTACAGCGAGCTGGTCAGCCGTTTGATCGAGCTGGCGCTGGAGAAGCATCAGGCGCGACAGGCGCTGAAGATCTCTCGCTAGGTTCAATACAACAATAATTATTCGAGGAGGCACGTCATGAAAGTCAGCGCACGTAACGTCTTCAAAGGCACCATCAGTCAATTACAGCCCGGTGCGGTCAACGCCGAAGTCTCACTGAAACTGTCGGGCGGCAATGAACTGGTGGCCGTGGTGACCATGGAAAGTGTGAAGAACCTCGGCCTGGCGGTCGGCAAGGAAGCGGTCGCGCTGGTGAAGGCGCCGTGGGTCATGTTGATGACCGAATCCAGCGACATTCGCCTGTCGGCACGTAACTGCCTGGAAGGCAAAGTCACCAGTGTCATCGACGGTGCGGTGAACTCCGAAGTGGTCATCCAGCTCGACGGCGGCACCGAGGTCTATTCGATCGTGACACGCCAGGCTGTGGCAGAACTGGGCCTGGCGCCGGGCGTGAGCGCGACGGCGGTGATCAAGGCGTCGCATATCATTTTGGGTGTGCCGGCCTGATTTCAGGAGTCTACTGACACCTGATCAAGCTCGTTTTATCGGCTTGATCAGGCTTTGTGCGGGTATCCCGAACAATTCGTGAAGTTTCCAGATCATCGGAAGCGTCAACGCACGTTTGCCATTGAGCACTTCATACACTCGGTTTGTGCGCCCAATCGCGGGTGCGAGGTCAGCAGCAGACAGCCCGGACTGCTCCATACGAAACTTGATTGCATCGATCGGATTGGGTAGGTCCACGGGAAACTGCTTCGATTCATAGGCTTCGATCAGCGTGATCATAATGTCGAAGTAATCACCCTCAGGAGTGCCAGGCTCTGGTTCGTTGTCGAACAACGCTGACACGTTTTTGAGGGCTGCGCGGTAGTCCTCGTCGGTGTGAATGGGGCGAATGTTCATGGGTTACTCCATCTCGACGGTATTAGCGTCGATCGCGTCGTACTGCTTGTGAGTGCCGACAAATTTTATGTATACGGCGCCGAAGCGATAGGCCACAGCGACTACCAGCCGAAAGTCATTGCCCTTGATGTTGAACACGACCCTACGGCTTTTGAGAATACTGGCGGTAGCAAAGTGCGCCTTTATGTCCGTTGGTGCTTTCCACTCAGCATTCTTTGCCTCATCAATCCAGGCCAGAAAGGATTGCTCCGAATCCGGGTGTTTCTCCCAAAATCTTTTCAGCTGACTGATAGCGATGATTCTCATGGAGTGATCCTAGTCCCGTGGTGGGACTGATGCAAGTCTGTGGAGGCGCATCCGATGTGCGGAGGGGCAAGTTCGACTTCTGTAATCAAGCACTGCCGACAGCTGATTTGATGAGCTGGGGCTGACGCGGAATTGGGAAAAACTGATCTTCAAACTTTATCCAAGAAGCAGTCATTTGCGGGTAGGAAAAGGCTGCGTGAAGCGAGCGATCAGGATTAGTCAGGCATAAAAAAGGGCCTACCTCCCGGTAAACCCTTGCTCATTCCCACGTACGACTCAATCCCCCAACGCTGCCCCCTCACGCCGCGGATCGGCCCCGCCCGCCAACGACGTTTTCCCCTGTGCATCCTTGACCCGGACAATTGCCTGAGTCCCGCTGGTCATATCGATCTCGTTCACGCTGTGCCCTTTGTCCTTCAGCGCCTGAATCAGTCCCGAGCTGAACTGCCCCTGTTCCAGTTCGGTCGGGCCGTTGCGGCTGCCGAAGTTGGGCAGGCTGATGGCGGCTTGTGGGTCGAGGTTCCAGTCGAGCAGGCCGATGGTGGATTTGGCGACGTACTCGATGATTTGCGAGCCGCCGGGGGAACCGATGGTGGCGAGGAATTCGCCGCTCTGGCGGTCGAAGATCAGGGTCGGTGCCATGGACGAGCGTGGGCGTTTGCCGGGTTCGACGCGGTTGGCAACCTTCTGGCCGTTTTCTTCCGGGATGAACGAGAAGTCGGTCATCTGGTTGTTGAGCAGGAAACCCTGAACCATCAGGTGTGAGCCAAACGCGGACTCCACGGTGGTGGTCATCGACACGGCGCCGCCTTCGTCATCCACCGCCACCACTTGCGAGGTGGAGATGCGCAGCGGCGAGCGGTCCGGTGCGTAGGCGACCTGGATGCCTGGCGGGGTGCCGGGTTTGGCCGTGCCCATGCTGCGATCGCCGATCAGCGCCGCGCGGTCGGCCAGATAAGCAGGGTCCACCAGACCTTTGACGGGAACGGGCACGAAATCTGCGTCGGCCACATACAGCGCGCGGTCGGCGTAGGCCAGGCGTTCGGCCTCGGAGATCAGGTGCACGGCTTCAGGCGCTGGTTCGATGCCCGCAGGTTTGTTTGTCTTGACCGGTTTTAGCGGTACCAGGGCAAAACGCGGGTCACGGGTTTCCAAGGCCTGCAAGGTGCCGAGGATCTGCGCCACGGCGATCCCGCCTGATGACGGTGGCGGCATGCCGCAGACCTGCCAGCGTTTGTAGTTGGTGCACAGCGGCGCGCGCTCCTTGGCGCTGTAGCCTTTGAGGTCGTTCAGCGACAGGCTGCCGGGGTTGGCGTGGCCCTGAACCTTGGCGACGATCTCTTGTGCGACGGGGCCTTTGTACAACGCATCCGGTCCTTCCTTGGCGATGCGTTTGAACACGGCGGCCAGTGCCGGGTTTTTCAGTGGCGTGCCTGCGGCTTTCGGGCTGCCATCGGCATTCAGGAAGTAGGCCGCCATGTCCGGCGAGCGTCGAATGGACGAGTCCGAGGCGATCAACTGGTGAAGGCGTGGCGAGATGGCGAAGCCTTGCTCCGCGAGTTTGATCGCCGGTTCGAACAGTTGCGCCCACGGCAGACGACCGTGTTTCTGATGGGCCAATTCAAGCGCTCGTAACACGCCCGGTGTCCCCACCGAACGACCGCCAATCTGCGCCTGGGTGAACGGCATCGGTTTGCCGTCGGCTTGCAGGAAAAGTTTCTCGGTGGCGCCGGCTGGAGCGGTTTCGCGACCGTCATAAGTGCGTACCGCCTTACCATCCCAGAGCACGATCAACGCACCACCACCAATGCCCGAGGATTGCGGCTCGACCAGGGTCAGTACGGCCTGCATCGCAATCGCGGCATCGATTGCCGAACCGCCCTGGCGCAACATCTCCCGCCCGGCCTCGGACGCCAGCGGATTGGCCGCGGCCGCCATGTGTTTTGAGGCGTATTGGGTCTGCAGGTCGGCGCGATAACCGGACGCGACTTCTGGCGCGACAGGCAGCGTGGAAGTGGTCGGGGCGCTACAGGCTGCGAGGGTTAAAGCAGCGGCGATCAGCGAAAGGGCTGACAGGCGATAGCGGCTCAAGTGGAAGGCTGAGAACACGTGGGGGGCACTCCGTCCGTGGGAAAGATCAGGGGACTTTATCGGCCGAAACGAAGTGACGCAAACCAAGGCCTACAGCAAAGATGCTTTTGCCCTTCATGACTCCACGGATTTTCTGTAGGGTCGAGGGCAACAGACTGGCCATAAGATCAACAAGAGGCAGACATGCAGACCGAGTTCCCCACCCAGCCAAGTTACCGCACCCAGCGTGATCAATTCCTGGCCGCCGCGACCGCGGCCGGTGCGACGTTGACCGAGTACCCCCATCCACTCAAAGGGCCGTTCGGTGAGCCGTTGAGCACCGATGTGGCCGTGCTGGGTGATCCGGGCGCCAAGCGCTTGCTGATTGCGCTGAGTGGCACTCATGGCGTCGAAGGCTTCTATGGTTCGGGATGTCAGATCAAATGGTTGCAGGAGTTGGGCAAGCGTACGCTGCCGGCCGATGTCGCGGTGGTGATGATCCATCTGATCAATCCCTGGGGCACTGCGTGGCTGCGTCGGGTCAACGAAGACAACATCGACCTGAACCGCAATCACCTGAACTTCGACCACGCATTGCCAGATAATCAGGCCTACACAGCGCTGCATGAAATCTATGCCTGCACGCAGTTGCACGGCCCGGAGCGTGATCGCGCCGACGCCTTGCTCGACGAACAGATCACCGAACACGGTTGGCCAGCGGTGATGTCGATTGTCGAGGGCGGCCAGCACCGGCATCCCGATGGTTTGTTTTATGGCGGACTGGCACCGAGCTGGTCGAACCGCACGTTGCATCAGATCCTTCAAAAACATGTTTCCCATGCAGAAGTGGCGATGTGTTTCGACTTGCACACCGGCGCCGGGGAGTACGGGCATCCGATGTTGCTGACCATTACCGAGTCTGCGTATCCCGCACTTGCAGATGCGCAGGCGATTTATGGTCCCTGGCTCTATACCTTGCACACGGGCGCCGACACGCTGAGCGAAACCGGCGTTGCCGCCACGGCCACCGGCTACACCTCGCAGGCGTTGATCAACGCGCTGCCGCACGTGTGGTTGATGCCGTTTGTGATCGAGTGCGGGACGTATCCCGGCGCCGAGGTTCATCGTCACCTGCGCGATGATCACTGGCTGCATCTGTTTGGCAATCCGAGTGATGCCGTGGGGCGCGGGATCAAACTGAATCTGGTTGAGCAGTTCTATCCCGCCGACAGCGACTGGCAGGCGATGGTCTGGCTGCGCACCTGGCAGATTTGGGAGCGTGCGTTGTCAGCATTGCTGGCAATTCGCTCCTGACGTGATTGACGGGGACGTGGCCTCTCGTTGCCCGAACTCATGCGGTTCAAATCTTCCTGCAACCGCAGCATGCTTTCTTCGCCGACGCGGATGAAGCCGCTGCGGGGTTGATCCAGGTCGAGGATGAGGGTGAAGACCATGGCAATCAGGATCGCGAAGAGGGTCGTCGAACCGTGCCGTCGACGGTGGCCCAGACCATAGCTGTAAGCGATAAAACCCAACGCGCCGATGGCCACGACAAACAGCAGATTGATCACGGTTGCCGGGACATGATTGTCCAGGGCCGCGCGACGTTTTTCATTGACGTTGTAGACGTCGGTCAACGACTGGATCACCAGGTTCATGGTTGTTGTCGTTTCGCTCTGGGCCTCGGCGGCGGCAGCCAGACTCCATAACTGGTCTTCAATCGTCCGGGACGATTCGCTGGCCAACTTCAGCAGTTTCTCGTCCGTGCCGGCGCGCATGAATTCAATCCGCGCCGAGACATAATCCTTGAGCAGCGCCGACATCTTCCCGCGCAGATCGGACGGCAACAACTTCGTTCGAAGATAGGTTGCTCCGATCACCGTGACTTCCTCTTGAATCAGTGTTTTGCGCGCTTCGAAACGTGAGGTGGCCATGGCGAAGTTGAAACCCAGCAACAGCGCGAGCAGACCGAGGAGGGCGGTTTGCAAAACGGTGAGGTGGGATCGGGTCGAATCGTTGCTGTGGGCCCGGTGATGACGGCCGAGACGAAAAGCGAGCTCCAGCACCACGCAGAAGATGGCGACCACGATGAAAAACAGAATGATTTCGTCCAGGCCCCAGTGCATAGGGTGGTCTCTCTGCGTTAAAGCGTTGGCATTAACTGTAGGAGAGAACCGCAAAGAGTGGGCAGTAACCTCCCTGTGGGCCGGGAGCACTTTTCTCGAGGCATAAAAAAACGGCCTACCTTTCGGTAAGCCGTTTTTAGTACTTGGTGGCTACACAGGGACTTGAACCCCGGACCCCAGCATTATGAATGCTATGCTCTAACCAACTGAGCTATGTAGCCAAGTGGCGCGCATTATTGGCTCGTAACAGAGATGTGTCAAGCGTAAATCTAAAATATTTCTCTACGCTTTCAACCGCTTATCCGCCTGACCCAAAAAAACGGGCCAGGGGAGGGTGTCAACTGAGCTGAAATCTCCCGGTATTGGCGCTCAAGGCCTTGCTGCCCTGGCTCAAGGTGTCCGCTGCCAGGTTCACCGCCCGCGCGCCTTCGAGCAAGCGTACCGCCGCCTGATCGACTTGCTGGATATTGCCGCTGACCTCGTCGGCGGTGGTCGCTTGCTCGTCGACCGCTGTGGCGATCTGCGCCAGGGTGTCGGTGACGCCCTGCACGGCACTGGCAATTTCCCCCAGGCGTTCGCCGAGGCCAGTGACGGCCAGGGCGTCGGACTGAGCCTGGCCGCAAGCGGCTTCCATCAGGCTCACCGCTTCGTTTACGGTGCTGCGCAGGCTGTCGACAGTGCCGGCAATCTGCGCGGTGGAGGACTGGGTGCGTTGCGACAGGCTGCGCACTTCATCGGCCACCACTGCAAAGCCACGACCTTGTTCACCCGCGCGCGCGGCCTCGATGGCGGCGTTAAGTGCCAATAGATTCGTCTGCTCGGCAACCCCGCGAATGGTGTCCACCACCAATTGAATCTGCTGCCCTTGCTCACTGACCCGGCCCAGTGCTGCAGCGGTGTCGTTCAAGCGCTGATTGAGTTGCTGAATGCTCGCCGTCGTACGCTGGCTGTCACGGCTGCTGTCGGCAGCGATGCGCTGGGTGTGCTGAGCGCTGCCAGAGGCCTGTTCGCAACTCTGGGCGACCCCTTGAGAGGTCGCGGCCAATTGCGTGGCTGCCGCGGCGATCTGGCTGATCTGCAACTGCTGGGCTTCGACTTCCCCAAGGGCACCGCTGGAGTGATGGTTGAGGGTGCGCACCGCGTTGCTCAGCTGCAAGGTTTCATGATCGACCCCCAGCAGGCTGTTGCGCAGTTGCACCACCGCGACGTTGAGGGAGGTGCTGATGGCGGCCAGTTCGTCGCGGCCATGCACCGGTACTTGCAGACTCAGATTGCCGTCGCGCAAGGCTTCGGCCAGTAGGGTAATGCCGCTGGCGCTGCGATGGATCGAGGCCTGCAAGCAGATGAACAGGTACAGCGCGGCCAGCAGCAGGCAGCCAAAAATGGTCGCTACCAGGATGAACTGACGGATGGCAGAGCCGTGGTAATAGTCCAGACGCTGATCCAGCGACACCAACGACTGCTGACGCAGCGAAGAGAGGTCGGTGAGCAGGGCGTCGAGGCTGCGTTCGAACTCTTCCGGCTTGAGCTTGATGCTGCCGCCGAACACGCCGTCATCGAGGACTTTCAGCTCGGCGTCCAGGTGCTTGAGGCTGTCATGGTATTGCCCGGCCCAGGCTTGCAACGCGCTGGGCAGTCGCGCTTCCAGCAGGCTTGCGGTTTTGACCAGTTGCTCCCGGGCATCGCCGATGCGGCTGCGCAAGTCGCGCAATTGCAGACGGCTTTGCAGGGTGAACTGTCCGGATACCACTGATGCCTGGCCGACGCTGGCGAGACGGCCGACTCGTTCAATCAGGTCTGGTGCGTGCTGCGTGGAGATCTGGGTCAGCAGATAGGTTTCCAGCCACGGCGCCAGCGTCAGGCGATTGTCCATGGCGATCTGCTCGCGCAAGGCTTGCAGGGCACTCAAGGCATTGGTGAAACGATCGTAACCGTCCGGCCACCAACCGACGCTGCTCAGGCTTTTCGAGTCCAGGCCGTTGAGGGCGGTTTGCAGGGCTTGATAACGGGCCAGGGTTTCGCTCTCGGCGCCTTCGGTTTGCAGTGCGTTGCCGAGGTCCGAGGTGGCTTGGGCGACGGCTGGCTGAACCGTATCGAAAGCAGCCATCGCCGCGATCGTCGCGGGGGTCGGCTGACGATTGGTTTCCGTGGCGCGCCAGCGAGCCGCGCGGTCACGCTGGGCGGCGAGCAGGTTATCCAGAGCATCCAGGGCGAGCAGTTGCCGAACCCCGGCCCGTTCGCCGGAGATCAGGTTCAGTTTGTCGCGATAGTCCTGACCGATCATCCACAGACTGCCCGTCAGCGGCAGGATAAACAGCAGAAACAACAGCTGAAATTTGCGTGCGAAGCCAAACCGCCCCAGCAACCCGATCCCCGGTGATAAAAAAGCCTGCATGCCCCACTCCTCTGGACACCACGCGCCATTGGCGTGCGTCGCAACCGTTGCGGCCGCGACCTGTGCCCTTTTAAAAGGCCTCGAAAGTTCACCCTCGCCAGCTCTGTAGGCCGGCTCTGTAGCGAAACTTCCCATTCTCGGTCCCCTTTGTAAGGGGCCGCGTTGAAGCGGATTACCAAGGCAAGATTCAGACCATGGCGTTGCGCTATCACCTTTTCAGCGATGAAAACCGAGGTCGTTAGCAGGCTAAGGGGATGGCGCTGCTGCACCGAAAAATGGCACATTGACGCACCTGCCCGTGTGCACCCATCTGTTGTACGGAAACTCTTATGGCTATCAGCAATGTCCAGACCGGCGCGCAGCCGGCATCCGCGACTTCACAAAGCAGCCCTTTGGTCATGCGCATCATCGGCGCCGTGGCGCTGGCGCATTTGATCAACGACTTGATCCAGTCGGTGCTGCCGTCGATCTATCCGATGCTCAAGGCCAACTATGGCCTGACCTTCACCCAAGTTGGCCTGATCACGTTGACGTTCCAGCTGACGGCGTCGCTGTTGCAGCCTTGGGTCGGTTACTACACCGATCGGCACCCCAAACCCTGGCTGCTACCCGCCGGGACGGTTTGCACATTGATCGGCATTTTGATGATGTCGGTGGTCGGCAGTTTTCCGATGATTTTGCTGGCGGCAGGGTTGATCGGTATCGGCTCCTCGACCTTTCACCCGGAAGCTTCTCGCGTGGCGCGGCTGGCCTCGGGCGGGCGATTCGGCCTGGCGCAATCCACCTTTCAGGTCGGCGGTAATGCCGGGTCGGCCTTCGGTCCGTTGCTGGCTGCGGCGATCATTATTCCTTTCGGCCAGGGCCATGTGGCCTGGTTCGGATTGTTCGCGGTGTTTGCGCTGTTCGTTCTCTATCGGATCAGCCGCTGGTACGCCAACCACCTGAGTCTGTTCAAACTCAAGCAAGGCCAGGCGGCGACGCATGGCTTGTCAAAGAACCGCGTGATCAGTGCACTGGTGGTCCTCGGGCTGCTGGTGTTCTCCAAGTATTTCTACATGGCCAGCTTCACCAGTTACTTCACGTTCTATCTGATCGAGAAGTTCGACCTGTCGGTGGCGAGTTCACAGTTGCACCTGTTCCTGTTTCTCGGAGCGGTAGCGGCGGGGACCTTCTTCGGTGGGCCGATCGGCGACAAGATCGGGCGTAAGGCGGTGATCTGGTTCTCGATCCTTGGCGTCGCGCCGTTCACCCTGATCCTGCCTCACGTTGATCTGTTCTGGACCAGCATCCTCAGCGTCGTGATCGGCTTCATCCTGGCGTCAGCATTCTCGGCGATCGTGGTGTATGCGCAGGAACTGGTGCCGGGCAATGTCGGAATGATTGCCGGGGTGTTCTTCGGATTGATGTTCGGCTTTGGCGGGATTGGTGCGGCGTTGCTTGGGCATCTGGCGGATATACACGGCATCGAGTACGTGTACTTGCTGTGTTCGTTCCTGCCGCTGTTCGGTGTGCTGGCGATCTTCCTGCCAAGAACCAAAAAGGCCTGAGCCCACATCAATCCCCCTGTAGGAGTGAGCCTGCTCGCGATGGCAGTCTAACCTTCAGCGAAGGTGGTGACTGATACACCGCTATCGCGAGCAGGCTCACTCCTACAGTAGATTGTTGGTGTAGCGAGAGATTATTTCAGGCACAAAAAAGCCGCGTATCAAACGCGGCTTTTTTGTGTGTGGCTGCTTCGTCTTGAAAACTTAGACGTTGAAACGGAAGTGCATCACGTCGCCGTCTTTAACGATGTAGTCCTTGCCTTCCAGACGCCATTTACCGGCTTCTTTAGTGCCGGCTTCGCCCTTGTACTGGATGAAGTCGTCGTAGGCGATGACTTCGGCGCGGATGAAGCCTTTTTCGAAGTCGGTGTGGATCACGCCAGCGGCTTGTGGCGCAGTAGCACCCACGCGGACGGTCCAGGCGCGGACTTCTTCGACACCGGCGGTGAAGTAGGTCTGCAGGTGCAGCATTTCGTAGCCGGCGCGGATTACGCGGTTCAGGCCAGGTTCTTCGAGGCCCAGGGCTTCGAGGAACATGTCTTTCTCTTCACCGTCTTCCAGCTCGGCGATTTCGGCTTCGATCTTGTTGCAGACCGGAACCACCATGGCGCCTTCTTCTTCGGCGATGGCTTTGACGATGTCCAGCAGCGGGTTGTTCTCGAAACCGTCTTCAGCGACGTTGGCGATGTACATGACCGGCTTGGTGGTCAGCAGGTGGAAACCACGAATCACCGCTTTGTCGTCGGCGCCCATGGTCTTCATCAGCGTACGCGCAGGCTTGCCGAGGGTGAAGTGAGCGATCAATTGCTCCAGCAGGCCTTTCTGGACCACGGCGTCCTTGTCACCACCCTTGGCGTTTCGGGCGACTTTCTGCAGTTGCTTCTCGCAGCTGTCGAGGTCGGCGAAGATCAGTTCCAGGTCGATGATTTCGATGTCGCGTTTCGGGTCGACGCTGTTGGAGACGTGAATCACGTTCTCGTCTTCGAAGCAGCGGACTACGTGGGCGATGGCATCGGTTTCACGGATGTTGGCGAGGAACTTGTTGCCCAGGCCTTCACCTTTAGAGGCACCGGCTACCAGGCCTGCGATGTCGACGAATTCCATGGTGGTCGGCAGGATGCGCTTGGGATTGACGATGGCTGCCAGGGCTTCCAGACGCGGATCCGGCATCGGCACGATACCGGTGTTCGGTTCGATGGTGCAGAAGGGGAAGTTCTCGGCCGCGATCCCGGATTTGGTCAAGGCGTTGAATAGGGTGGACTTGCCGACGTTAGGCAGGCCGACGATGCCGCAATTGAATCCCATGGTGTTTTCCCCGAGGAGTGAGTCAGGCCTTCTGGCTGTGCAGGTTTTTCATCGCGCGGTTCCATTCACCGGCGAGGATATCCGGCAGCACGCCGAGGGCAAAGTCGATGCTGGCATCGAGTTTTTCCTGTTCGGCGCGTGGCGCACGACCCAGGACGAAATTTGAAACCATACTGGCAACGCCCGGGTGGCCAATGCCAAGCCGCAAGCGGTAAAAGGTATTCTGATTGCCCAGTTGCGCAATGATGTCGCGCAACCCGTTGTGACCGCCGTGGCCGCCGCCCTGTTTGAGTTTGGCAACGCCCGGTGGCAGGTCGAGTTCGTCGTGCGCCACCAGAATCTCTTCCGGCTTTATCCGAAAGAAGCCGGCAAGTGCCGCGACGGCCTGGCCGCTGCGGTTCATGTAGGTGGTGGGAATCAGCAGACGAACATCCTGACCCTGATGCGAATAGCGCCCGGTCAGGCCGAAATATTTGCGATCGGCCACAAGGTTTACGCCTTGTGCGTTCGCGATGCGCTCAACAAAAAGGGCCCCTGCGTTATGCCGGGTCTGTTCGTATTCAGCGCCTGGATTTCCCAGGCCAACGATCAGTTTGATGGCAGTCACGATAGGGGCCCTTCCTTGGAGTGGTGGATAACATCGCCGCGACAGGTGCGTGCGGCGAAAGTGGACGACAAGTGCTCATTTACCATTATGTAAACTCCGCGTTCTCGCCCGCTTTCTCGCTACGCTCTAGTCCGCGATGTTTCCGGTCACTCCGACGAACAGAGTGAAATTACTCTGCTGCGCCTTCTTCAGTAGTAGCTTCTGGAGCAACACGTGGAGCGTGGACGTTGGCAACAGCCTTGTCATCGCCGTGTGCCAGAGCAACAAACTCAACGCCTTTAGGGGCTTTGAGGTCAGACAGGTGAATGATCGAACCGATTTCGGCGTTAGCCAGGTCGACTTCGATGAATTCAGGCAGGTCTTTTGGCAGGCACGAAACTTCGATTTCAGCAACAACGTGCGAAACTTCGCCGCCTTTCTTGATCGGAGCTTCTTCACCAACAAAGTGTACAGGCACGATAGCGGTCAGTTTCTGGCCAGCTACAACGCGTACGAAGTCAGCGTGCATCACGTGGCCTTTGGCCGGGTGACGCTGCAGAGCTTTGATGATTACGTTTTGCTTGGTGCCGCCAACGTTCAGCTCGATGATGTGGCTGTAAGCCGCTTCGTTTTCGAGCAGTTTGGCAACTTCTTTAGCCAGCATGCTGATGGATTCAGGGGCTTTTTCGCCACCGTAAACTACAGCTGGTACCAGGCTTGCGAGACGACGCAGGCGGCGGCTCGCACCTTTCCCCAGGTCGGAACGCACTTCAGCATTCAGAGTAAAATCGTTCATGTTGTATCTCCAAAATAACCACATTCGCCCCAGCGTTTGCGACCAGCGCTAAAGGCGATATGGGCAAAAAAGCCCCGCCCCGACAGGAATGCCGGGGCGGGGCGCTTTTCGTCAACGAGATAGTCGAGAAGGGCAGGGCCCTTAACGGAACATCGCGCTGATCGATTCTTCGTTGCTGATGCGGCGAACCGCTTCGGCAACTACCGGCGCGATATCCAGTTGACGGATACGCGAGCAGGCTTGAGCAGCAGCGGACAACGGGATGGTGTTAGTCACCACCAGTTCGTCCAGCATTGAATTTTCGATGTTTTCGATCGCCCGACCGGACAGCACAGGGTGTGTGCAGTAGGCGAAAACCTTGGCAGCGCCATGCTCTTTCAGGGCCTTGGCCGCGTGGCACAGAGTGCCGGCGGTATCGACCATGTCATCGACCAGAATACAGGTACGCCCTTCGACATCACCGATGATATGCATCACTTCAGAGTGATTGGCTTTCTCACGGCGTTTGTCGATGATCCCGAGATCCACGCCCAGGGATTTGGCAACAGCACGTGCACGCACGACGCCACCAATGTCCGGGGACACGATCATCAGGTTTTCGAAGCGCTGATCTTCAATGTCATCCACCAATACCGGGGAGCCGTAGATGTTATCTACTGGAATATCGAAGAAACCCTGGATTTGGTCAGCATGCAGATCAACCGTGAGAACACGGTCGATGCCGACTACGGTAAGCATGTCAGCAACGACTTTCGCGCTGATAGCCACACGTGCGGAACGCGGACGGCGATCCTGACGGGCATAACCAAAGTAAGGAATAACAGCAGTGATACGAGTAGCCGAGGAGCGGCGGAAGGCATCAGCCATCACTACCAGTTCCATCAGGTTATCGTTTGTCGGAGCGCAAGTCGGCTGAATAATGAAGACATCTTTACCGCGGACGTTTTCATTGATCTCGGCAGTAATTTCACCGTCGGAGAACTTACCGACAGAGATGTCACCGAGAGGGATATGCAGCTGACGTACAACACGCCGAGCCAGATCGGGGTTAGCGTTCCCCGTAAAGACCATCATCTTGGACACGCGCAGTACCTAGAGGCTGAGGGTAACCTGGATGAGTATAGAAAATGGCAGGGGCGGCTGGATTCGAACCAACGCATGGCAGGATCAAAACCTGCTGCCTTACCGCTTGGCGACGCCCCTGTATCTGTTGCAACGAGTACCCAGTACTCGGTTCCTTTTAGAGCAGACTTTGCAGCTTGCGATGCAACATCGAAACGTTGCTTCCCTTTGCTACAAACCCTGTAAGGGTCTCTGTAAGAAGGGCCGAGACTTTATCAGCTTCAGCTTTGCTTGGGAAGCCCCCAAACACACAACTTCCAGTTCCGGTGAGTTTTGCTTCGGTAAATTTACCTAACAAATTCAATGCGTTACGTACATCTGGGTAACGCCTTGCTACCACCGGTAAGCAGTCATTTCGACTGTTTCCCTTGGGAACGGGGCGCACTTTAATGGGAGAAGAGTTACGTGTCAACAACGGATCTGAAAAAATTTCTGCTGTACTTACAGAGACTTGCGGCACAAGCACGAGATACCACGGTTCTTCGGGGTCTACAGGGGTCAGTTTCTCCCCCACGCCTTCGGCAAAAGCCGCGTGTCCACGCACGAAAACCGGGACGTCGGCGCCAAGCGTCAGGCCCAGCACGGCCAGTCGATCCTCATCCCAGCCCAATTGCCAAAGATGATTGAGGCCGAGCAAAGTCGTCGCTGCATTTGAACTGCCGCCACCGATTCCACCGCCCATGGGCAGAATTTTTTCGATCCAGATGTCGATGCCGAGCGAACAACCGGATTGCTCCTGAAGTTTTTTTGCAGCTCGAACAATCAGATTGCTGTCGTGAGGAACGCCTTCGAATTCGGTGTGCAGTCGAATCACACCGTCGTCACGCACGGCGAACGTGATTTCATCGCCGTAATCGAGAAACTGAAAAATAGTCTGCAACTCGTGATAACCGTCTTCACGGCGACCGAGGATGTGCAGCATCAGATTGAGTTTGGCCGGGGAGGGCAGCGTCAAGCGCGGAGCGGTCATGTTCACTGCCCCAATTTGCGAGGTTGCCATTCCTTGATCACTAGCGTGATATCAAGGTCGGTGCCGTGCAGTTTGATCCGCTCGGGCAGCCAATAACCGTTTTGCTCGGCGTAACTCAGGTATTCGACCTGCCAGCCGTCCTGTTCGAGATTGGCCAAGCGGCTATCGGCATCCAGCGTCAGACGGCTTTTGCTGTCCGGCGCCGGGAGCCCGCGAACCCACCAGGCCAGGTTGGAAACGGGTAACTTCCAGCCGAGCTGTTCTTCGACCAGCGCCTCTGGCGTCGTTGCGTCATAACGGCCCTGGTTGGCCACTTCCAGTGAGACTTTGCCCGGATGACCCGTCAAGCGAGCTGCGCCGCGCCCCAAGGGGCCGGAAAGCCGGATGTCGTAGTAATCCTGTCGCTGCAACCAGAACAGCGTGCCGCTGCCTGAATCTTTTGGCGCGCGGATGCCGATCTTGCCGTTGATCTGCCAGCCGTCGAGGCTGGTCAGTTGCTGTTTGTAGTCCCGCCATTGGGCCGCGTTGCCTTGACCCTGGACCGATTCGCGGGCACCGAAGCCCGCGCAACCGGCGAGCAGGGCGATGAAGCTGAAAACAATGAGGTGGCGCAAAAACATAATTTTAAAGAGTCTCTGATCCGGTCAGGCGCTTGATGGTGCCGCGCAGGGTGGGGCTGTCGGGCTGCTCCTTGAGGAACTTGCTCCAGATTTGTTTGGCTTCCCGCTGTTTGCCATTGGCCCACAGGACTTCGCCAAGGTGCGCGGCGACTTCCTGATCGGGGAAGCGTTCCAGCGCCTGGCGCAGCAGGCGTTCGGCTTCGTCGAGATTGCCCATGCGGAAGTTCACCCAGCCGAGACTGTCGAGTACCGCCGGGTCTTCCGGATTGATCTTGTGCGCCTGTTCGATCAAGGCCTTGGCTTCGGCGTAGCGCGTCGTACGGTCGGACAGGGTGTAACCGAGGGCGTTCAGCGCCATCGCATTGTCCGGGTCGCGTTTGATGATCAGGCGCAGGTCTTTTTCCATCTGCGCCAGGTCATTGCGTTTTTCCGCCTGCATGGCGCGGGTGTACAGCAGGTTCAGATCGTCCGGGTATTGCTGCAAGGCTTGCTTCAATACATTCCAGGCCTTGTCGGGCTGTTTATTGGCGGACAAGGTTTCGGCTTCGATCAAATACAACTGAATCGCGTAATCGGGCTGCTCATCGCGCTCCGCAGCCAGGCGTTTTTGGGCTTCAGCGGTGTTGCCGTTACTCATCAGGATATCGGCCTGACGCAATTGCGCCGGCAGGTAATCGTTGCCCGGGCCGACCTGGGCGTACTCGATCAGCGCGCCTTGAGGGTCGTTGCGCTCTTCAGCGATACGACCGAGGTTTAAGTGCGCCGAATCGACGTGGCTTTCCCGGGCAATCAGGTCTTCCAGATAGCCCTTGGCCTCATTCCAGGCCTTGGCTTCCAGGCAGACCAGCGCCAGGGAATAACGCAGTTCGTCGTCTTCGGGGTACTGCTGAACCAGGCTCGAGAACTCGGCTTTGGCGTCGTCCATGCGGTCCTGTTCAACCAGCATGCGCGCGTAAGTCAGGCGCAGGCGTTTATCGTCCGGGTATTTCTTGATGCTTTTTTGCAGCAGCGGCAAGGCTTCATCGCCACGACTAAGGGTCTGCAGCAGGCGTGCGCGCAGCAGGATTGGCGCTATTTCGCCTTCATCCGGCGGATTGTCTTCCAGCAGGCCCAGCGCACCCTTGGCGTCACCGTCCTGTTGCAGCAGCAAGGCTTTGCCGAAAATCAGCTGACTGTTGTTCGGGTGGCGCTGCAATAAACGGTCAAAACTTTTCATCAGGCCGTTGCGCGTGTCCTGGTCGGTATCGGCCGCAGACAGGGCGAGGAAGTCGAAATGCGTGTCGCCCTTGCCCTGCAGGACTTTCTCCATATAGACCATGGAGTCGTCATAACGCCCGGCACGAGCCAGTTGCACGGCAGCGGCCCGTTGCGCCTCAAGGTCTTGCGGGGCGTTTTTCGCCCAGATCAACGCGGTGTCCAGGGCAGCCTGATCGGCGCCCAGGTACTCGGCGATACGGAATGCCCGCTCGGAGATGCCCGGATCCTGAGTATTGATTGCCTGGGTCACGTAGTTGTCCAGGGCAATGTCGAAACGATTGCGCTGGCCAGCCAGTTCGGCGCTCAACAGACTGAAGATGGTTTCTTCACTGAATGAGCTGTAAACCTTGGGCTTTTCAGGGGCCGGAGTGCTGTCTTCGACCGGCGGCGTACCGTCCGACGAAACGGGTGCCAAGGCCTGGCAGCCGCTGAGGAAGACAAAAGCGAGGAGCAACGCGGAAGATCTATTCATATAGGAAGAGGACGACTAACCTGCGGTCGGATCATCATGACACAAGCCTTCAGCCAAACATAACCGAGACTCAATTGGCGCCTTTATAGAGGCAGGTCATTGGGACAATAGTCAGCGGTAGTTGTTCTGGCTCTGTCGAAGTAGGACAATTGCCGGCTTCACGTCACCATCAGCGACCTTGAATGGCCTTCCTTGCACTCGGTATTAACCACAAGACTGCTTCAGTAGACGTCCGCGAGCGCGTGGCCTTTACCCCTGAGCAGCTGGTGGAGGCTTTGCAGCAGCTCTGCCGACTCACCGACAGCCGCGAAGCTGCGATCCTCTCCACCTGCAATCGCAGTGAACTCTATATAGAACAGGATCACCTTTCGGCTGACATCATATTGCGCTGGCTGGCCGATTATCACCATTTGAGCCTCGAAGAGCTGCGCGCGAGTGCTTATGTGCATGAAGATGATGCGGCAGTTCGTCACATGATGCGGGTGGCCTCCGGGCTTGATTCGCTGGTGTTGGGCGAACCGCAGATTCTCGGTCAGATGAAATCGGCCTACGCCGTGGCCCGCGAGGCCGGCACCATCGGTCCGTTGCTCGGGCGGCTGTTCCAGGCCACGTTCAATGCGGCCAAACAGGTGCGCACCGACACTGCCATCGGCGAGAACCCGGTGTCCGTGGCGTTTGCCGCGGTCAGTCTGGCGAAACAGATTTTCAGTGACCTGCAACGCAGCCAGGCCTTGCTGATCGGCGCCGGCGAGACCATTACCCTGGTCGCCCGTCATCTGCACGAACTGGGTGTAAAGCGCATCGTCGTCGCCAACCGAACCCTGGAGCGCGCGAGCATTCTGGCCGAGCAGTTCGGCGCCCACGCGGTATTGCTCTCGGACATCCCGGCGGAATTGGTGCGCAGCGACATCGTCATCAGTTCCACCGCCAGCCAGTTGCCGATCTTGGGCAAAGGCGCGGTGGAAAGCGCCTTGAAACTGCGCAAGCACAAGCCGATCTTCATGGTAGATATCGCCGTCCCCCGGGATATCGAGCCTGAAGTCGGCGAACTGGACGACGTTTACCTCTATAGCGTCGACGATCTCCACGAAGTGGTCGCCGAGAACCTCAAGAGTCGCCAGGGCGCAGCCCAGGCGGCGGAAGAGATGGTCTCGATCGGTGCCGAAGATTTCATGGTCCGCCTGCGTGAACTGGCGGCGGTGGATGTGCTCAAGGCCTATCGCCAACAAAGCGAGCGCATGCGCGACGAAGAATTGCAGAAGGCCCAGCGAATGCTGGCCAACGGCAGCAGCGCCGAAGACGTGCTGGTGCAACTGGCGAGGGGCCTGACCAACAAACTCTTGCACGCACCGAGCGTGCAGTTGAAAAAGCTCTCTGCCGAAGGCCGCCTCGATGCGCTGGCCATGGCCCAGGAACTCTTTGCCCTGAATGAGGGCTCATCGGATAGCTTTTCGGATAAAAAACCGCAATGAAAGCGTCACTGCTCAATAAGCTGGACATCCTCCAGGACCGTTTCGAGGAATTGACCGCCTTGCTTGGCGACGGCGAAGTCATTTCCGATCAGAACAAATTCCGCACCTATTCCAAGGAATACGCGGAAGTCGAACCGATTGTCGAAACCTATAAACAGTTGCTCAAGGTACAAAGCGATCTCGAGGGCGCTCAGGCGCTGCTCAAGGACAGCGACCCGGACATGCGCGAAATGGCCGTGGAAGAAGTCCGCGAAGCCAAAGAGCAACTGATCGACATCGAAGCCAGCCTGCAACGCATGCTGCTGCCCAAGGACCCGAACGATGGGCGTAACGTGTTCCTCGAAATCCGTGCCGGCACCGGCGGTGACGAAGCGGCGATTTTCTCCGGCGACCTGTTCCGCATGTATTCGCGTTACGCCGAGCGTCGCGGCTGGCGGGTGGAAATCCTCTCGGAGAACATTGGTGAGCACGGCGGCTTTAAAGAAGTCATCGCCCGCGTCGAAGGCGATAACGTCTATGGCAAGCTGAAATTCGAATCCGGTGCGCACCGCGTACAACGGGTTCCGGCCACTGAATCCCAGGGCCGCATCCACACCTCGGCCTGCACCGTAGCGGTGTTGCCCGAGCCGGACGAACAGGAAGCGATCGAGATCAATCCCTCGGATTTGCGCATCGATACCTACAAATCCTCCGGGGCCGGTGGTCAGCACGTCAACAAGACGGACTCGGCGATCCGCATCACTCACCTGCCGTCCGGTATCGTCGTTGAGTGCCAGGAAGAACGTTCCCAGCACAAGAACCGCGCCCGGGCGATGTCCTGGCTGTCGGCCAAGCTCAACGATGTGCAGACCAGCGCCGCCGCGAACGCTATCGCTAGCGAGCGTAAATTGCTGGTCGGGTCGGGCGATCGTTCGGAGCGGATCCGCACGTATAACTTTGCCCAGGGGCGGGTCACCGACCACCGGGTCAACCTGACGCTGTATTCCCTCGACGAAATCCTCGCGGGTGGCGTCGATGCGGTGATCGAGCCGTTGCTCGCCGAATACCAGGCCGACCAATTGGCAGCGATAGGTGAGTAAATGACGATCATTGCCAGTTTGTTGCGCGCAGCCGACCTGCCAGATTCGCCCTCCGCGCGCCTGGATGCCGAACTGTTGCTAGCCGCTGCGTTGGGCAAGTCCCGCAGTTTTCTGCACACCTGGCCCGAGCGCATCGTTCCAAGCGAAGCGGCGCTTAAATTTTCCGAGTATTTGCAACGTCGCCGTGGCGGTGAGCCAGTGGCTTACATCCTCGGTCAGCAAGGTTTCTGGAAGCTTGATCTGGAAGTGGCGCCGCATACGCTGATCCCACGCCCGGACACCGAGCTGCTGGTGGAGACTGCGCTGGAACTGCTGCCGGCCACACCCGCCTCGGTGCTCGACCTCGGTACCGGCAGCGGCGCCATTGCGTTGGCCCTGGCCAGCGAGCGTCCGGCCTGGAAGGTGACCGCCGTGGATCGCGTGCTCGAAGCCGTGGCCCTGGCCGAGCGCAATCGCCAGCGCTTGCACCTGAACAACGCCACCGTGCTAAGCAGTCATTGGTTCAGTGCGCTGGAAGGTCAACGTTTTCAGCTGATCATCAGCAATCCACCTTACATCGCCTCCGCCGACCCGCATCTGGTAGAAGGTGATGTGCGCTTCGAGCCGGCCAGTGCCTTGGTGGCCGGCATCGATGGGCTCGACGATCTGCGTCTGATCGTCGCCCAGTCGCCGGATTATCTGGAGGCGGGCGGTTGGCTGATGCTTGAACACGGTTACGATCAAGCCACTGCGGTTCGCGATTTACTGCTGACCCGCGGCTTTGAAGAAGTCCACAGCCGCACCGATCTGGGCGGTCACGAACGTATCAGCCTGGGGCGCCTGCCGTGCTGAATGATCAGGAATTGTTGCGCTACAGTCGGCAGATTCTGTTGCAACACGTCGACATCGACGGCCAGTTGCGACTGAAAGAAAGCCGCGTGTTGATCGTCGGTCTCGGCGGCCTCGGCTCGCCGGTTGCGCTGTATCTGGCCGCCGCCGGCGTCGGCGAGTTGCATCTGGCGGATTTCGACACTGTCGACCTGACCAACCTGCAACGCCAGATCGTTCACGACACTGATAGCGTCGGCCTGAGCAAGGTCGATTCGGCTATTCGCCGACTGACTGCAATCAATCCCGAGATTCAGTTGATCGCCCATCGCACCGCGCTGGACGAAGATTCCCTGGCCGCCGCTGTGGCTGCGGTGGATCTGGTGCTGGACTGTTCCGACAATTTCTCCACCCGCGAAGCGGTCAACGCTGCGTGTGTCTCCGCCTGCAAACCGCTGGTCAGTGGCGCTGCGATTCGGCTCGAAGGTCAGTTGTCGGTGTTCGACCCGCGTCGCCCGGAGAGTCCGTGCTACCACTGTTTATATGGTCACGGCAGCGAAGCCGAACTGACCTGCAGCGAAGCCGGTGTCGTCGGGCCATTGGTTGGCCTGGTTGGCAGCCTCCAGGCGCTGGAAGCCATGAAGATGCTGGTGGGTTTCGGCGAGCCGCTGGTGGGGCGTCTGTTGTTGATCGATGCCTTGGGCTCGCGCTTTCGTGAATTGCGGGTCAAGCGTGATCCGGGCTGCAGCGTCTGTGGTTCGAAGCATGCGTGAAGCGCCGATTGGCGTGTTCGACTCCGGTGTCGGTGGGCTTTCGGTGCTGGCCGAGATTCAGCGTTTGCTGCCCAACGAATCACTGCTGTACGTCGCCGATTGCGGGAATATTCCCTATGGCGAGAAAACCCCTGAATTCATCCGTCATCGCTGCAGCGTGATGGCCGGTTTTTTTCAGCAGCAGGGCGCCAAGGCCTTGGTGCTGGCCTGCAACACGGCAACGGTCGCTGGCGTTGCGGACTTGCGGCGCGATTATCCCGAGTGGCCCATCGTCGGCATGGAGCCAGCGGTCAAACCGGCCGCGGCTGCCACCCGTAGCGGTGTGGTCGGTGTGCTCGCCACCACCGGCACTTTGCAAAGTGCCAAGTTCGCCGCGTTGCTCGACCGATTCGCCACCGATGTGCGAGTCATTACCCAGCCGTGCCCCGGCCTGGTGGAACTGATTGAAAACGGCGATCTGCACAGCGAGGCCTTGCGCCAATTGCTGGCCAGGTATGTCGAACCGCTGCTCGGCGCCGGGTGCGACACGATAATTCTTGGCTGTACGCATTACCCTTTCCTAAAGCCGTTGCTTAAGCAGATGATCCCCGATGACATCAGTTTGATCGACACCGGCGCCGCTGTAGCGCGGCAACTTCAGCGATTATTGGCCGAGCGGGAATTGCTCGCCGAGGAGCCTGCACGTGCGGCGCAGTTCTGGACGAGTGCCGATCCGGAGCATTTCAGAAATATCTTGCCGATACTGTGGAATACCGCTGGCATTGTGCGAAGCTTCAAGGAGTAAACAAAGCTCGGGGCAAGCGAGTAATTGGGGTGAACTTCTGATTAAACGTCGACTTCTATAGCGTCAAGCAACAAAAAAACCATACGAAATCGTTCGGAAAAGGATGTTTCTAATGAAGCGACTATTCTGCTTGGCCGCGATTGCGGCCGCACTGATGGGGCACAGTTTTACCGCACAGGCGGCAGGCGTGGAGTTCGCGGTCGGCGAGACCAGCGACTCGACCATGACCTATAGACTGGGCATGCAATTCGATTGGGACAAGAGCTGGTTGCAGAGTGATGTCGGTCGGGTGACCGGTTACTGGAGCGGTGCCTACACCTATTGGGAAGGCGACAAGACCTCCAGCAACCACAGCCTGTCGTTCTCGCCAGTGTTTGTTTACGAGTTTGCCGGTCAGAACGTCAAGCCGTACCTGGAGCTCGGGATTGGCGTGGCGTTGTTCTCTCATAGCGAACTTGAAAGCAACAACCTGGGTGGTGCTTTTCAGTTCGAAGACCGATTCGGTTTTGGTCTGCGCTTTGCGGGCGGACATGAAGTCGGGATTCGTGCGACGCACTACTCCAATGCCGGTCTTAACAGTTACAACGACGGCGTAGAAAGCTACTCGCTGCACTACACGATGCCGTTGTAAGCCTGGACTCGGTCAATGTGGGATCACCGCACCGCCGCCCCCACATTTGATTTTGGGTGCCTTCTTGTTCACCGATACGCCGTGGTAATCCCTTGGCGTTCGTCGATGCATTCCGGTGCGCCCATCTCGAACTCCCGGCAGATCAGCGGGCGTTTTTCGTAGATGGTGCACATCATCGTGTTGCGATCCAGCGCGGCGCACCAGCCGTCATCCAGACGCAGCATGACTTCCCCGCCCCAGTCATCGGTATCGATAAATCGTTCGGGCACGCCCGTGTCCGTGATCAGCATGACTTCGAGCTGACAGCAGCAAGCTGCGCAGGTCGAGCAGGTGACCGCAGGCTCGGCGATTTGAGTATGGGGAATGGTTTTCATGGCGCCCAGTGTAAGGCAGTGGGCTGGTGCTGTGTGAAAGGCCTGACGGACGCTTGGTCGCCGGGTTCGAACGGGGTGAGCTCACGGCTGGTCCTTGACCGGTGGATTGCTGCGCACCATGCGTTTGCCGATCGTCAGTTTCCCTCGGTTGGGTATTCTCGATAATGGCCAGAGGTCGGCCATGAACAACGCCGGAAAGGCTATCTCCAGCGAACGACTCTTGAGTTCGGCAAAGATGTAGCGCGCGGACTTGTCCACCGGCCAGCTGAGTGGCATGGAGACGTTTTGTGCCGTTAGCGGCGTCTCGACAAACCCCGGGCTGACCACGGTGACTTCGATGCCTTCAGGTGCAAGCTCAATTCGCGACGATTCAAACAGGTAACGCAGCCCGGGCTTTGAGGCGCCATGAGCCTCGGATCGCGGCAGCGGCAGGTAGGTGACCGAGCTGGCGACGCCCACCAGATGCGGCGCGTTGCCGGCGCGCAAGAGCGGCAGGGCAGCCTGGATGCAATAGCTGCTGGCAAGCAGGTTGGTGCGCACTACGTGCTCGACGATCGACGAATCGAACTGCTGAACGTCGACATATTCGCAAGTACCGGCGTTGAGGATCACCGTGTCCAGAGCTCCCCACTCCTCGGCAATCTGCTCGCCGATTTCTCGCACGGTCTGGCTGTTGGTCAGGTCGCCGGCCACCACCAGCACTTGCCCCGGATAACGCTGGGACAAAACTTTGAGTGGCGCCACCGAGCGAGAACTCACCGCAAGATGAGCACCGGTTTTCAGTATTTCTTCGGCCAGCGAGGCGCCAATGCCGTTGCTTGCACCAGTCAACCAGTATCGCCGTGGAGGTGTAAGTCTCATCCCATTCTCCTTTTCAGTCAGGCAATTGCCCGGCTGGTTGTCGTGATGGCAGGTTCTTGAACGCCGCCAGCGCCCGTTGGCGAGAGCTGCTCAGATTGACGATCGGCGACGGGTAATCCGCCACGCCGAACAGGCCGCTGAGGTTCGCCGGGTTGTGCACTTCTTTCTTGTTCAGCTTGGCCAGCTCCGGCAGCCAGTGCTTGATAAACAACCCTTCGCTGTCGAATTTCTCCGACTGGCTCAGCGGGTTGAAAATCCGGAAGTAGGGCGCCGAATCGGTGCCAGTGGAAGAGCTCCACTGCCAGCCACCATTGTTCGCCGCCAGGTCGCCATCGATCAAATGACGCATGAAAAAACGCTCGCCTTCACGCCAGTCGATCAGCAGGTTCTTGGTCAGGAACATCGCCACCACCATGCGCAGGCGATTATGCATCCAGCCGGTTTCAAGCAATTGGCGCATAGCCGCGTCGATAATCGGCAGGCCGGTTCGGGCCTCTTGCCAGGCCAGGAGTTCATCTGGGGCATCGCGCCAGGCGAGGGCTTCGGTTTCCGGGCGGAAGGCGCGATGACGCGAGACCCGTGGGTAGCCCACCAGAATGTGTTTGTAGAACTCGCGCCACAGCAATTCGTTGATCCAGGTGACGGCGCCGACCTTGCCGCTTTCGAACTCGCCCTGATTGCTTTGCAGCGCGGCGTGCAGACACTGACGGGGGGAAATCACCCCGGCGGCGAGATAGGCCGACAGCTGACTGGTGCCCGGTTTGGCCGGAAAATCGCGTTCGTTTTTGTAGTCGTCGATCTGGGCATCGACGAAGGTGTCGAGGCGGCGCTGGGCTTCGGCTTCACCGGCAGGCCAAAGACTGCGCAAGCTGTCGCTGGGCGTTGCGAAGCCTTCAACGCTTGATGGGATTCTGTCGTTGCTGATCGCCAGCGGCACCTGTACGGCGGGTGCTGGGACCCGTGTCGGTAACGACCTGCGCAGGCGGTCGTAACACACCTTGCGGAACTGGCTGAAAACCTGAAAGTAAGTGCCCGTCTTGGTCAGTACGGTGCCCGGTTTTAACAGCAGTTGATCAAGGTAACTGTAAAAGTCGATGGCATTGGCGTTCAGTATTTTGGCCACGGCTGCGTCACGACGGCTTTCATGGATGCCGTACTCCTCGTTGACGTGCACCGCGTCAATCTTCAACTGTTGGCAAAGATCGAGCAGCACCTTGGGGGCCTCATCCCAACGAGATGCCTTGCGGATCAACAAGGGAATGTTCAGCTCCCCCAGCGCGCTGCTTAACTCGCTCAGGTTGCGCAACCAGAAATCCACTTTGCACGGCGCGTCATCGTGCTCCAGCCATTGCTCCGGGCTCAGCAGATACACGGCCACAGTCGGACCGCGGGCTGCGGCGGCCGAGAGGGCGGTGTTGTCATGTAAGCGCAAGTCGCTGCGCAACCAGATCAATTGCAGAGAGGAGTCCGCACGATTCATTAAAAAATTCGCCATTAAATGAGCCCACGCTGAACCAGGCCCTGATGCGCTGCTAACGGATCTTCAGCCAGGAACAAATCAGTAATCTTGAACGTTCGTGCGGACAACTCGGCGTGGTGGATGCAAACCGTGGGGCCGGCAATCATTTTTGGGCAACTGACACCATTCAAAAGTTTCGGCAGCTGTGAAAGGTTGATGGTTTTGCTGGAGTACAGCAGTACGCCGCGGGCTTGCAGATGATCGACCGCCAGCGCGAGTTCGCCGGCGGGGAGTGGCCAGTCGAACACCTCCACCGGGCAATCGGCGCTGCTGATCAACCAGGCGGTCAGCCACAGGTGAGGTTCCAGAGGCAGGTCCGATTGATTGATCAACAACAGTGGCGCGGTGCGCAACTGACGGTTGTTATGGTAGATGCGTGCGCCAAATTTGCTGCGTAACCAGGAGAAAAAAAACACTCGCTCCATCTGCGCGCCGAACTGGCCTTGCCAGCGTTGCTCCAGTTCAGCCAGCAACGGCATCAGCAGTTGTGCGCACAAGGTCCGTGGTGGGTACAACGCCATGGCCTGATTGACGGTGTCATCAAGGGTGCGTTCGTTCAGTTGAGTGACTGCTTGCAGCAGCGTATGGCGCATCACTTGCCAATCGTTTTCGACGGATTCGGTAAAGGCCTGCGGGGTGTCGAGCAGTTGCTTGACCTGGCTGACGGCCACGCCACGGTTGAGCCAGGTGAGGATCGTCAGGATGCGTTGAACGTGTTCGGCAGAGAACAGCCGATGACCCTTGGGCGTGCGTTGCGGCACGATCAAGCCATAACGCCGCTCCCAGGCCCGCAGGGTGACGGCGTTGACGCCGGTCTGCCGCGCGACCTCACGGATCGGCAGCCAGCCTTCGTCGAGGGCTTTCTTGAAGTCGTCGCCGAGGTCTTCGCTGGCGCTGGTGTCGAGTGGGCTTTTCATTGGATTGTCATTAGATCGCGTTTCGCAGACTGAGGTTTTCCGGGTGCGGTTGCAGGTAAACCTGTTGCGCAATGTAGGGATCCGGGTGTTGACGGAAGTAGTGTTTGAGCAGCGTCAGCGGCACCACCAATGGCACGATGCCGTGGCGGTACTGACCGATGACGTGCTGCACTTCCTGTTTGTCTTCAGGGCTGATCGTCTGTTTGAGATAGCCACTGATGTGTTGCAGGACGTTGGTGTGGGTGCGGCGTGTGGCGCATTTTTTCAAGGCCGCCATCAGCTCGCTGAAATAGCGTGGACCGAGTTCGTTCGGGTCGGTCTGACCCATGTTGCCCAGCAGGTTGCCCAGGGTTTTGTATTGCACCGGGTTGTGGGCCATCAGCAGGTATTTGTAGCGCGAGTGAAAGTCCGTGAGGCCACGGCGAGTCAGGCCTTCGCGCAGCAACTGCTGCCAGGCACTGTAGGCGAATACGCGGGTGAGGAAGTTTTCTCGCAGCACCGGGTCGTTGAGTCGGCCGTCTTCTTCCACCGGTAAATCCGGATGCCGCGCGCAGAACGCCTGGGCATAGATGCCACGGCCACCACCGTCCACCGGCGCCCCGTTGGCGTGGTAGACCTTGACCCGATCCAGGCCGCATGACGGGGATTTCTGCATGAAGATGTAGCCGCAGATGTCACCCAGTTCCGCGGCCATTTTCTGACCGTACTCGGCCAGCGGCCGGGTGACATTGAGTGTCGGGTTAACGGTACCGATAGCTTCTGGATGTTCGGGATCGCCAACCAGACGGATCGGTTCACGGGGAATACCGAGGCCAATGGCAACTTCGGGGCAAACCGGGATGAAATCGAAATAGTCCGTGAGGGTGCGACTGCACAGCCGCGACGCCTTGTGCCCGCCGTTGTAACGCACTTCTGCGCCCATCAGGCAGGCGCTGATGGCGATCTTCGGTTTCACGGTCACGTGGAGCATCGGAGCACCTCGAATCTAAACCTGTACAGACTGTCCGGTCTGTACAACATAACTTCATCATAGATTCAAAGGTGTACAAGTCAAATTGTTTGTATAGGTTTTGCCGTCGGGCCTCCTCCCGGATCGATGCGGTTCACTGCAGATGCGCGTGCAAGCGGCGGGCGGCTTCCTGGCCGCTGAGCCAGGCGCCTTCGACACGACCGGACAAGCACCAGTCGCCACACACATACAAGCCCAGATCGGCATCGGCCAGGGCGCCCCATTCATGGCTGTTGGCGGGGCGGGCGTAAAGCCAGCGGTGGGCGAGGCTGAAGGTCGGGGCGGGCATGGAGTCGTGCAGCAACTCGGCAAATGCGCCGTGCAATTGCTCGATCACCGCTTCCTTGGACAGGTCGATATGTTGCCGGCTCCAGGCGCTGGTCGCATGCAGCACCCACGTATCGAGGGTGTTATCGCGCCCGGGTTTGCTGCGGTTGCGAGCCAGCCAGTCGAGCGGGCTGTCCTGTACGAAGCAGCCTTCCATGGGCGTATCCAGCGGTGTCTCGAACGCCAGCGCGACAGCCCAGGTCGGGTCCATTTTCACCCCGGCGGCGGCACCGGCGAGTTTCGGCGCGGAGGCCAGCAGTGCAGTCGCCTGAGGTGCCGGCGTGGCGATAATCACATGGCTGAACGGGCCGTGGGTGAAGCCTTCGGCGTCCTGCAGATGCCAGTGCTCTTCGCCGCGATAGACCTCGGTAATGCGGCAGGCGAAATGCACTTCCAGGTCGCCGAGCAGACCGCGGGTAATGGCGCTCATGCGCGGCGTGCCGACCCAGCGCGTCTGTTCGTCCGGCGACAGGTTGAGCTGGCCGCCATGGTAGGTGTAGAGCTGCGGCATCCATTCAGCAACCCAGCCGTTGCCTTGCCAGCGCTGGACTTCAGTGACGAAGCGGCGATCGCGGGCGGTGAAATATTGCGCGCCCAAGTCCAGAGCACCCGCATCACTGCGCTTGCTTGACATGCGTCCGCCACTGCCGCGGCTTTTATCGAAAAGTTGAACGACATGCCCGACCTCTGTCAGGGCCTGGGCGGCGGAGAGCCCGGCGATGCCGGTGCCGATGATTGCGATAGGTACAGTCATAGGGGCCTCGTTTACCTTTCTGTACAGACTACGCCGTGGTTTAAACCTGTACAATATTGTTTTTTGGTATAACTTTTAGCGTTCTCGTTCTGACAGCTTGGCCTATTGTTAATCACAGAGCCTGCCCGATACCAAAGATCCCTGCTTATAAAAATAGACTAGTGATCAGGGTAAAACGCTACGCGAGGAAGTAGTCATGCACATATTGCTGACCGGCGGTACTGGTTTGATAGGACGTCAACTCTGCCGCCTCTGGTTGAGTCAGGGTCATCGCCTGACGGTCTGGAGTCGCAAACCTGAAAAAGTCGCGAAAATCTGCGGTGCCCAAGTGCATGGAGTGGCCCGCCTCGAGGACATCGGTCAGGAGCCAGTGGATGCGATTATCAACCTCGCGGGTGCACCGATTGCCGATCGCCCCTGGACAACCAGACGCAAAGCGCTGTTGTGGAGCAGTCGCATCACCCTGACTGAAACCCTGCTGGCCTGGCTCGAAACCCGTGAACAAAAACCGCAGGTGTTGATTTCGGGGTCTGCGGTCGGTTGGTACGGTGACGGGGGCGAGCGGGAATTGACCGAGAAGTCTCCACCGGTGATCGATGATTTCGCCAGCCAGTTGTGCATCGCCTGGGAAGAAACCGCCCAGCGTGCCGAAGGCTTGGGCATTCGCGTGATCTTCATTCGTACCGGGCTGGTGTTGTCGGCCGAGGGCGGCTTTTTGTCGCGGCTGTTGCTGCCGTTCAAAATGGGGCTGGGCGGGCCTATCGGCAGTGGCCGGCAGTGGATGCCGTGGATCCATATCAACGATCAAATCGGCCTGATTGATTTTCTTCTGCATCAGGAAGACACCAGTGGTCCTTATAATGCCTGCGCGCCCAAGCCGGTGCGCAACCGCGAGTTTGCCAAGACGTTGGGCAGCGTGCTGCACCGCCCGACGTTCATGCCCATGCCGGCCCTGGCGTTGAAGGTGTGTCTGGGCGAATTGTCATTGCTGTTGCTGGGCGGCCAGAAGGCCGTACCGGCTCGCTTGCTGGAAGCGGGTTTCACTTTCCGGTTCACTGATTTGCGCGCGGCTCTGGACGACCTTTCCAGCCGCCTTTGAAATAGGACGTTGCATGACCGATCACGCATTGCTTCTGGTCAATCTGGGCTCACCGGCCTCCACCTCGGTGGCGGATGTGCGCAGTTACCTCAATCAATTTCTGATGGACCCGTATGTGATCGACCTGCCCTGGCCGGTTCGACGTTTGCTGGTGTCGCTGATCCTGTTCAAGCGCCCGGAGCAGTCTGCCCATGCCTACGCCTCGATCTGGTGGGAGGAGGGCTCGCCGTTGGTGGTGCTCAGCCGTCGCCTGCAACAGGCCATGACGGCCCAGTGGACCCACGGTCCGGTGGAGCTGGCGATGCGTTACGGTGAGCCGTCTATTGAATCGACGCTGGTGAGCCTGGCGGCTCAGGGTCACAAGAGGATCACGATCGCGCCGCTCTATCCACAGTTCGCCGACAGCACCGTGACCACGGTGATCGAAGAAGCCAAGCGGGTCGTGCGGGAAAAGAATCTTGATGTGCAGTTTTCGATTCTCCAGCCGTTCTACGATCAACCGGAATACCTCGATGCGCTGGTGGCCAGTGCCAAACCGCATCTGCAGCAGGATTACGATCACCTCCTGCTCAGCTTTCACGGCTTGCCGGAGCGGCACCTGAAGAAGCTCAATCCTGGCCACAGTTTTGAGGGTGGCGGCGATTGCTGCGCGGGTGCACCACCGGAAGTGGTCGCGACCTGTTATCGCGGGCAATGCTTGCGTACGGCGGCAGAGTTTGCCAAACGCATGGGTTTGCCGGACGGCAAGTGGTCGGTGTCATTCCAGTCGCGTCTGGGACGAGCCAAATGGATCGAACCCTACACCGAAGCGCGCCTTGATGAGTTGGCTGGAATGGGCGTGAAGAAAGTACTGGTGATGTGCCCGGCGTTCGTCGCCGATTGCATCGAGACGCTGGAAGAGATCGGTGATCGCGGTAAAGAGCTGTTCCTCGAGGCGGGGGGAGAGGAGTTGGTGTTGGTGCCGTGCCTCAACGACGATCCGCAGTGGGCGCGGGCGTTGAGCACCTTGTGTGAAAGAGCCCCGTTGGCCCTCTAAAAGCTTCGCGGGCAAGCCTCGCTCCTACAGGATTGCGTCGTTTGAATAGTCGACATAAAACCTGTAGGAGCGAGGCTTGCCCGCGAAGACAATCTAAAGGCTGGCTTACAACAACGATTCACTCGCCTTTTTGTGCTTCCAGCTGTCATTACCCGGCAGCAACAGGTTCAGCGCAATCGCCGTCACCGCACACAGCGCGATGCCTTTGAGGCCGAAGTCGTCTGGCCCTGTGCCGGTGCCGACCAGGACGCCGCCAATCCCGAACACCAGGGTCACCGAGACAATCACCAGATTGCGCGCTTCGCTCAGGTCGATCTTGTGGCGAATCAGCGTGTTCATGCCCACCGCCGCTATCGAACCGAACAACAGGCACAGAATCCCGCCCATCACCGGCACCGGAATGCTTTGCAGCAGCGCGCCGAACTTGCCGATGAACGCCAGGCTGATGGCGAAAATCGCCGCCCAGGTCATGATCTTCGGGTTGTAGTTCTTGGTCAGCATCACCGCGCCCGTCACTTCGGCGTAAGTTGTGTTGGGTGGACCGCCGAACAGGCCGGCTGCGGTGGTGGCAATGCCATCGCCGAGCAGGGTGCGGTGCAGGCCGGGTTTCTTCAGGTAATCGCGACCGGTCACGCTACCGACTGCGATCACGCCGCCGATGTGCTCGATGGCCGGGGCCAGGGCCACCGGAACGATGAACAGAATCGCCTGCCAGTTGAATTCCGGCGCGGTGAAGTGCGGGATTGCAAACCACGGTGCAGCGGCAATTTTCGCGGTATCAACGACGCCGAAGTAGAACGCCATCGCAAAACCCACCAGCACACCGGAGATGATCGGTACCAGGCGGAAAATGCCTTTGCCGAACACCGCGACGATCAGGGTGGTCAGCAGTGCTGGCATCGAGATCAGCATCGCCGTCTGATAATGAATCAGCTCAGTGCCATCGCCAGCCTTGCCCATCGCCATGTTGGCGGCGATCGGCGCCATGGCCAGGCCGATGGAGATGATCACCGGGCCAATCACCACCGGTGGCAGCAGACGGTCAATGAAACCGGTGCCTTTGATCTTCACCGCAAGGCCGAGGAAGGTGTAGACGAAACCGGCCGCCATCACGCCGCCCATGGTCGCCGCGAGACCGAACTGGCCCTTGGCGAGAATGATCGGAGTGATGAAGGCAAAGCTCGACGCCAGGAACACCGGCACCTGACGCCCGGTGACGATCTGGAACAGAATCGTCCCCAGGCCAGCGGTGAACAGCGCGACGTTCGGGTCGAGGCCGGTAATCAGCGGCATCAACACCAGAGCGCCGAAGGCCACGAACAGCATCTGCGCACCCGACAGCACCGTGCGCCAGAGCGGATCGTTGAACTCTTGCTGCATGCTCAAGCGTCCTTCTGCTTGGTGCCGAAGATCTTGTCACCGGCGTCGCCCAGGCCTGGGATGATGTAACCGTGTTCGTTGAGTTTCTCGTCAATGGAAGCGGTGTAGATGGTCACGTCCGGGTGAGCTTTCTCTACGGCGGCGATGCCTTCAGGGGCAGCCACCAGCACCATCGCGCGGATATCCCGGCAACCGGCCTTTTTCAGCAGGTCGATGGTCGCGACCATGGAGCTGCCGGTGGCGAGCATCGGGTCGATGATCATCGCCAGGCGTTCGTTGATTTCCGGAACCAGTTTTTCCAGATAGGTGTGGGCTTGCAGTGTTTGTTCGTTGCGGGCTACGCCGACGGCGCTGACTTTGGCGCCCGGGATCAGGCTCAGCACGCCTTCAAGCATGCCGATACCGGCGCGCAGGATCGGTACTACAGTAATTTTCTTGCCGGCGATTTTCTCGACCGACACAGTGCCGGCCCAGCCTTGGATATCGTAGGTTTCCAGCGGCAGGTCTTTGGTGGCTTCATAGGTCAGCAGGGCACCGACTTCCTGAGCGAGCTCACGGAAATTCTTCGTGCTGATGTCGGCGCGGCGCATAAGGCCGAGTTTATGGCGGATCAGCGGATGGCGGATCTCGAGGATGGGCATGGGAAAGGCTCCGGCGGCGGGCAAAAAAACCGGCCTAGATTAATCTATCCGAGGGTGTTGTCCTATAGACATACAGTACGTTAGTCCACAAACGCTTGATCTGGCCTCGCTTGATGCGTACCTTTGCCCGCTTTTCCGAATCCGCCACCCCCCCCTGGAGAGCGCCATGTCCGCTGATCTCGAGCATATCCGTCAAATCATGCGAGAGGCTGACTGCCTGTACACCGAAGCTGAAGTCGAGGCAGCCATCGCCCGCGTCGGTGCACAAATCAACGACCAGCTGGCTGAAAGCAATCCGGTGGTGTTCTGCGTGATGAACGGCGGGCTGATTTTCTCCGGCAAGCTGCTGACTTATCTGAACTTCCCGCTGGAAGCGTCCTACCTGCACGCTACCCGTTATCGCAACGAAACCAGCGGCGGCGACCTGTTCTGGAAAGCCAAGCCGGAAGTGTCGTTCATCGACCGTGACGTGCTGATCATCGACGACATCCTCGACGAAGGTCACACGCTGGGCGCGATCATCGACTTCTGCAAACACGCCGGTGCCCGCGCTGTGCACACTGCCGTGCTGATCGACAAGGACCACGACCGCAAGGCTCGCCCGGACCTGAAAGCCGATTTCGTCGGCCTGCCATGCATCGACCGTTACATCTTCGGTTACGGCATGGACTACAAAGGCTACTGGCGTAACGCCAACGGGATTTTTGCTGTTAAAGGGATGTAAGAACATGACCACGCCGAGCTTTCTTGATCAAAAATTGTTCGCTGAATTGGCCGAGAAAGCTGCGGCGAATCCTCGCGGGCGTCAGCATCACAACTTCCATCAGATGGAAGAGGCTTGCCATCGCATGGTAGTGGGTTTGCAGCCGTCCACGTACATCCCGCCTCATCGGCATCTGGGGGACAACAAGGCTGAAACCCTGTTGGTCCTCAAAGGGCGGCTTGGTGTGCTGATCTTCGATGAGGCCGGCGTGGTGGTGCGCAAACAAATTCTGCAGGCCGGTGGCGACTGTGTGGGTGTTGACCTGCCAACTGGTGTGTTCCATGGCCTGGTGGTACTGGAAGCCGACAGCCTGATGTTCGAGTGTAAGGCCGGCCCTTATCGCCCTGTCGGTGAGGGAGAGCTTGCTCACTGGGCGCCGCGTGAAGGCGAACCGGGTGTCGCCGAGTATCACGCGTGGATGCGCGCGCAGTTCGATTGAACCCATTCTCTGTGGGGGCGAGCCTGCTCGTGAATGCGGTCTGACTGACACATTTATGCTGGATGTGCTGACGTAATCGCGAGCAGGCTCGTTCCACAGAAGTATTTGCAAATACCCATGATAAAGTGCTCGGCCCCGCCCTCCGGAGCCTGTCATGAGCCTTTTGATCCGCAGCTGCGCCGCCCTGTTGTTGACCATCAGCCTGCCTCTGGCGGCCGCCCCGGCGCCGATGCACGCGCAGTTCCTGCCCCCCGATGACCTGACCCTGCGTGACGCGGATCCCGAGCAGCAACAACTGTTGCAGGTTACCGAGTATTCAGTGGTGGTCGGCAGCCAGCGCCAGTCCAACCAGCAGCCAATTCCGGTGACCTCACCGTTGCTGATCCGTCTCAAGGGCAAATCCTTGAACAAAGGCGCGACCATCAACCAGGTGCTGGTCAATTTCGATGGCGAAAGCAAAAGCCTGAAAAAGCCGATCTACGACGATAAAAGCAAAACACTGACGCTGTTTTACCCGATGGCCCAGTACCGGGTGGTGATCGACTTGTTGCGCAATGACACGGTGTATTGCCAGTTCCTCAGCTACGCCAACGGCCATGTCTGGGCTGATCTGCACACGGGTGCTGTTCGTCCGCGTTGAGCCCGGTGGCAAGGGAGGGGTAAACTGCCCGCCCCGTGAAATGTCTGCGAGCTGGAGTCGGCAATGCGTAAAGATAAGAAGCAAGTGATTGGTGACGAGATCGGCGATGAGCAGATCAAGCTGTTCCTCGATTTCGAACCGGTCGACGCCACGTCGCCGTCGTTGCACAAACTGATCAAGGCCTACCGTGGCCTGCGCATCGATGACTTCGAACGTTTTCTGACGTTCTTCGTCGCAGCCGGTCTGGATCTGGACGGCAAGGATGAGCACGGCAATGACTTCGTCGCCCTGATCAAGGATCAGCGCAACGCGGCCGAATACATCGAACTGATCAACAAGGCCCGCGGTTAACCCCAGACCTACTGGTATTTGTGGCGAGGGAGCTTGCTCCCGCTGGACTGCGAAGCGGCCCCAAAATTCTGCGAACGACGGAAATTTTGTGAGCGCTGCGCACTCAAGCGGGACGGTGCGGCGATCCGACAAGCTCCCTCGCCACAAAGATTGTTTCACCGGCCATAAAAAAACGCCCCGCTCTCAATGAGAACGGGGCGTTTTTTATGCGGCCGAATCAAGCGTAGCTTTCGGTCTCGTTGCTGGCTTCAACCAGTTCCAGCGCGACGTTGTTCTGCACATTGATCTTGCGATACAGCGCAGCGTCGGTTTCCAGAACCTTTTCGCGGGCCGGGAAGATTTCCGCCAGTTTGGCAGCCCACTCACCGGATGCTTTGTTCGGGAAGCATTTCTCGATCAGCTCCAGCATGATCGAAACGGTCACCGACGCGCCTGGCGAAGCGCCGAGCAGGGCAGCAAGGGTACCGTCCTTGGCCGCGACCAGTTCGGTACCGAACTGCAGAACGCCGCCTTTTTTCGGGTCTTTCTTGATGATCTGTACCCGTTGACCGGCCACTTCCAGGCGCCAGTCTTCGGCTTTCGCTTCAGGGTAGAAACGACGCAGGGAATCCAGGCGCTGCTCCATCGACTGCATCACTTCGCTGACCAGGTATTTGGTCAGGTCCATGTTGTTTTTCGCCACGGCTAGCATCGGGCCGATGTTGCCGGCGCGAACCGACATCGGCAGGTCCATGAAGGAACCGTGCTTGAGGAACTTGGTAGTGAAGCCGGCGTAAGGTCCGAACAACAGTGACTTCTTGCCATCGACGACGCGGGTGTCCAGGTGCGGCACCGACATCGGGGGAGAGCCCACCGCCGCCTGGCTGTACACCTTGGCCTGGTGGTGTTTGACCACTTCAGGGTTGTCGCAGCGCAGCCACTGGCCACTGATCGGGAAGCCGCCGAAGCCTTTGCTTTCTTCGATGCCCGAAGCTTGCAGCAGCGGCAGTGCCGCGCCGCCAGCGCCGAGGAACACGAATTTCGCGTCGACGTCACGGGAATTGCCGCTGTTGACGTCCTTGATGCTGACGGTCCAGCCGCTGCCGTTACGCTTGAGGCCGGTCACGCGCTTGCAGTACTTGACCTGGGCATCGGGTGCGCTGGTCAGGTGCTTGAGCAGTTGATTGGTCAGGGCGCCGAAGTTGACGTCGGTGCCGTTCATGACGCGGGTGGCGGCGACGACTTCGTCGGCCGGCCGGCCAGGCATCATCAGCGGCATCCATTCAGCCATTTTTGCCTTGTCTTCGGTGTATTCCATGTCCGAGAAGGCGTGGTGCTTGCTCAGCGTCTTGAAGCGTTCCTTGAGGAAGGAAACGCCATCGTTGCCCTGGACGAAGCTCAGGTGCGGCACCGGGCTGATGAACGTCTTGCACGAGCCGAAGGTGCTTTTCCTGGTCAGGTAGGACCAGAACTGCTTCGACACCTCGAACTGGGTGTTGATGTGCACGGCTTTCTTGATGTCGACGGTGCCGTCGGCGGCCTGCGGCGTGTAGTTGAGCTCACACAGCCCGGCGTGACCGGTACCGGCGTTGTTCCACGGGTTCGAACTCTCCGCGGCACCGGAATCCATCAGCTCGACGACTTCCAGCTTGATCGCGGGGTCGAGCTCTTTGAGCAGTACAGCGAGGGTGGCACTCATGATGCCGGCCCCAACCAGTACTACGTCGACTGCTTCGTTATGCGCCATTTAACGCGTCTCCAAAATCTGCAGCACCAAATTGTCGGCATGGCTGCCAGGTGTTCAGGGGCGTGTCAGTGATGCCCCAGGTACTCATGGCAGTATCGCCATGTCCGAATCTTCGCAATTTTTCGCAACTTCGACGGACGCTACCGGCCGGGTCTAAAAGAGTTACATGAACTCACTTCAACGCGCGGCTGGCAATTCGACTTATGGTCGATACATCCGTTTGTGCAACCAAATCCGTAGAGGACAGGCTTCAGGCTCCGGTATTCGAGGCGTACTCGGTCCTGTGTCGTTGGGCTGTTTCAGACGCTAATGGTGCATATTCAGACGCAAAACTATTCATTTGCTCGCCACACTCTTGTGAAGTTGTGAAAACCCGTTTTTTTCACGCTCTTTTGAAGACGTGAACCTCAAAAAGGGCTGCCCCAGCCTGGCACCGTGCCCGGATGGATTGCCGCCATGGGATACATGACAAGCAAAACGGGCAAACAGCTCAGTGACCGAGCGTAATGACAGCTCTGCAGATTCGCGAAAAGTGGGGGTTTTGCTCAAGGAACAGCAAGCGCGCCAGCTTCACTCGATCTGTGTGGGCGGCTCTCTGTGGGCGGTGCGGGGGTTGTCAATACAAGCGCATTGACGATGCTGCGAGGCCCGATCAGGAGACGTCCTTATAATCGGGGGGAGATTGTAGCGAAGAAACGCAGGGAAATGGTCGTGTTTAATGACTTTTATTAGGTGTTCGGTCAGGTGGTCAACGGGTGTTGAGCCCGCGCACGTGGCTGGCGCTGGCTGACACGGGCGCTAGGGGGCAGGGGATGGTGCAGCCAATTGAGACGGATTTCTTCGATTTCGACCCAGCCATCGCCCATCGGCTGAAGGCTGCACTGTTTGAATGCCTGGCAGTGGCCGTTGTGGTCGAGCAGGGCGAAGCAGCGATGCAGAGGACGTGGGTTGAACAGCGAGATCAGGTAGCGCATGGCGAAGTACCTTGTGGGGTGACTGCTGTAAAGGTTGCCAGCGAGCCGTGACGAGCAAGTGTATGGGCGGTGACATATCTGTGACAGGAACCGCGGTCTGAAGGGTTTGTCAGAGATTTCAGTATTCACTGTGAGGTGCTAGTTACCCACAGTGGCCCACCGCTATACTGCGGGCCTGTTTGTGCCTGATTCTGGAGAGAAGAGCATGTTGCAACGCCTGTTGTTCGGTTTGATCACTGTGACCAGTTTGACCCTGGTTGGCTGCGCCCACAGCCCGCAACAACTGAATCCGGAACCCAAGCTGACGACTCAGCTGGCACCGGTCGGCCATGGTCAGCCGGTGGTGGTGCGTGTGGTGGACGGTCGTCCGTCGCCGACGTTGGGCACCCGTGGTGGCCTGTACCCTGAGACCAGCGCGATCACCGTGCAGGGCGCGCAGATTCTGCCGAAGTTGCAGGCTCAGGCCGAAGCGGCCGTGCGGTTGTTGGGCTTCACCCCAACCTCCAATGCGCTGAATGCTCCGCAGTTGACCGTGACCCTGGCCGAACTGAAATATCAGTCGCCTAAAGAAGGCATGTATGTGACTGAGGCCACCATTGGCGCGACGTTCCGCTCCGATGTGCAGAATGCCAATCGTCGTTACAGCGGTCGTTATGGTGCGTCCCTGGATCAGCGTTTTGGTATGGCGCCGAATCAGGAAACCAATACCAAGCTGGTCAGCGATGTGTTGAGCGATGCGTTGACGCGTCTGTTCAAGGATCCGACGATTGGTCAGATTCTCGGCGAATAACCTTTCGGCGAATTGAAAAAAGCCCGGTGCCAGTGATGGCTCCGGGCTTTTTCATGTCTGCTGGTTTCAAGGGGGGTAGCGATCCAGGTTTTCGGTGTGCAACATGACGGCGCCGTGACACAGGGCAGGAATCAGTCAAATGGTTCGTTATTTGTCGGAAAGCAAGGGCACAAGGTGAGGCTTTCGGTAGAATCCGCGCCGCGGCCGCCGGTTCGGCGTCTGCCACACCTGTTCTGCTGAGGTTCGTGATGTCGTTGCATTTGATTTCGCTGTTTACCAACCATCCCGCCAAGTTGATCAACCTGCTGGCCTTGTTGTTGGCCTTCCCGGGTGGTTGGTTGTTACACGCCACTCGTCGCCGCGAACAGCGTGCGAGGGCCATTCTCGAACAAAGCCAGGGTCGTCGTATCGATGAACCGACGTTGATGCTGGATGGGGCGACCCAGCGCATGAACCGGTTTTTCTATCGTTTCGGTTTTGCCTGCCTGGGGTTGGCGTTGCTGGTGTCGTGGATCAGCACACGATTCTAAAGCGCTGACGCAAAACTTGTGGCGAGGGAGCTTGCTCCCGTTGGACTGCGCAGCAGTCCTTTCTTGGGGCCGCTTCGCAGCCCAGCGGGAGCAAGCTCCCTCGCCACAGGGCGCCGTTGTCGTATCCAGCCAAAAAACCTTACAGCGGCAATCCCGCTTTCACACGGTACTGATTGCGCACCGGCGTCGCGTATTGCAGGACCATGAACGGACGATGCTCCTCAGGGCACGCGTCCAGACGCTGTTGCCATTGCTCCTGAGCCTTGGCCAGTTCGTCGGCCGCGAACACTTCAGAGGCTTTCGGCACCTGCAATTGCGGGTCGGCGTCTTTCCACTGGGCGTAGGCCAGGTAGTGCACCGGGAACAGGCGGTAGCCGCCGAGGATCTGCCGGTCCATCTCGATCGCCAATTGCTTGGTGTCGTCGAACAGCTCGGTGATCGGCGAGGCGAAGTTCACATGCACCCGGCCCTTGTAGCCGGTGATGCCCTTGGCGATGCTCACATCGTCCTCGCCCGGCACTTTGGTGTAGCTGCCGGTGGTGGCGCGGATGAACAGTTCGCGCGCCTTGGCTTGATCGCACGGGTCGTATTCGTAGCTGATCGACACCGGGGTGAGGTTCAGCGAGCGAATGACTTCGCCGAACGGCTCGTCCTTGCGGCTCATGTGGAACATCTTGAGGATGGCCGACTCGGTGCGGTCGTCGCCGTCTTTGGCCCGTCCTTCAGCCTGGGCGATCCAGATTGAGGCGCAATCGTTGCGGATCGAGTGGTTGATGTAGGCCGACAGCAGCTGATACGCCGCCATCTTCTCGCGTCGACCGGTGATCGAACGGTGCACGATAAAGCTCTTGTTCAGGCGCATCAGATCGCTGACGAAGGGCTTTTGCAGCAGGTTGTCGCCGATCGCGATGCGCGGTGTCGGCAGGCCTGCGTGGTACACGGCGTAGTTGACGAAGGCCGGGTCCATTACGATATCGCGGTGGTTGGCAATGAACAGGTAGGCACTGCCGGACCTGAACTGCTCGACGCCGGTGTACGTCACACCGTCGGTGGCTCGCTCGATGGTGTGGTCGACGTACATCTCGACTTTATCCTGCAGCGTGGCCACGGAGGTTACGCCGGCGAACTCACGGCGCAGCCGATGAGCTATAAGAGGTTTGAGCGCCCAGCCGAAAGCACCGGCAAAGCGCGGGAAGCGGAAGTGGATGAGGATGTCTAGAAACGCCTTGTCACCGAGCAGCCTGTCCAGCACCGCTGGGACTTCGCTATCGTCGTACGGTCGGATGGCATCGAATTCGCCCATCATGCTCTCTTGTTAGAAACGGCTAGGGTAAGTAAAGGTTTTGATCGAAAACCAACGGGGCACGGTCTGAAAAGTTAGCCAGACAAAAATAGCCCTGCAAATAGACCGGCGATTATACGCACAAGTCACTTGGGAGACCGCGATGCTGGAAACCGAGCGCTACGAATGTCCGTATTGTGGTGAAGAGGCTGAGGCCGTGCTGGACTTGTCCGGTGGCGATCAGACCTATATCGAAGACTGTCCGGTGTGTTGCCGTCCGATCACGTTTGTTCTGCAGACTGACGGTCAGGAATGGTTGCTCGAAGTTCACAGCGAAAACGAATGAAAGGGGCACCCCATGCAGCGAATCTACGAGCCGGAAAACCTCATGGAAGGTGAGTTGCTGCAAAGCATGTTGGCCAGCGAGGGCATCGAAGCGCATCTGGTGGGGCGCGATTTGCTCGGTGGCAGCGGCGAATTGCCGATCTTTGGCCTGCTGGGATTATCGGTTGATAACGACCAGGCGGAATACGCCCGCGAGTTAATCAGCGCCTACAATGCCGCGCTGCCGATGCCCGGTGATGAACCGGAAAGTTTTCCTGGCACGCTGGTCTGTTAGGCTGACGTTCGTTTTATCAAGAGTCGTGTTGCCCCATGTGTGGACGTTATGCCCTGTTTCGCTGGAACCCCGCCTTCGCGGCCCTGCCTGGCTTCCCCGCCGATCAGCAGGCCCAGTGGAATATTTCTCCCAACGATTCGGTGTTGATGCTGCGCGCCGGCGTTGACGGTCAGCGTGAGTTGGCCCGAGCGCGCTGGGGTTTGACGCCGCCGTGGCTGACCGATTTGTCCCGTACGCCAGCCCATGCCCGGGCTGAGACCGTTGCCGAACAACCGATGTTTCGCCAGGCCCTGCGCGAGCGCCGTTGCCTGCTGCCCGCCAACGGTTTTTACGAATGGCGCGGCACGACCCGCAAGCGTCCTTACTGGCTGACACCGGGGGAGGGCTCGACGCTGTTTTTTGCGGCGATTTGGGAGGCGTATCCGGTGCAGGAACAGGTGTGGCTGAGCACGGCGGTGATCACGCAGCCGGCGGCAAGTCAGCGCCGGCCGTTGATTCTCGATGCGGCGGGGCAGGAGGCGTGGCTCAATCCAGAGACTCCGTTGCATGCGTTGCAGGCGTTACTCGCCAGTGAACCCGCGGCGTTGCGCGAGCGGGTGTTGGCGAACATGGTGAATGATCCGAAGCTGAACGGGCCGGAGTGTCTGACGCCGGGTTGATGAACCGTGAGTGTCTTCAAATATTTGTCAGGTTCAAAATCGACCCCTCACCCCAGCCCTCTCCCCACGGGGGAGAGGGGGAAAGGGAGCCGATCTCGGTTGCTTTCAGTACCTGAGTTCGGCTCGGTAATTCAGGTCGATGTAGCTCTAAGAGCACCTCGGTCAGTCCCCTCTCCCCCCGGGAGAGGGTTAGGGTGAGGGTGTTCTTCAGACCTTGAACTGATTGATCAACCGCCGCTGCTGCTCAGCCAGCTTGGTCAGGTCCGCACTCGCCGCACTCGACTCATCCGCGCCACCCGCCACTTCATTGGCCACTTGCCCGATGTTGATCACGTTACGGTTGATGTCGTCAGCCACCGCACTCTGTTCCTCGGCCGCACTGGCAATCTGGGTGTTCATGTCGTTGATCACCGACACCGCCTGAGTAATCGTTTCCAGCGCCTCGGCCGCTTTCGCCGCGTGCTGCACGCTTTCATCGGTGCGGTTCTGACTGTCTTCCATCACTCGCACCACATCGCGGGTGCCTTGTTGCAACTGCTGGATCATGGTCTGAATTTCTTCAGTGGCTTTCTGAGTCTTCTGCGCCAGGTTGCGCACTTCATCGGCCACCACCGCAAAACCGCGTCCCTGTTCGCCGGCTCGCGCCGCTTCGATGGCGGCGTTCAAGGCCAGCAGGTTGGTCTGTTCGGCAATCCCGCGAATCGCCGTCAGGATCGCATTGATGTTCTCGCTGTCCTTGGCCAAGGTCTGCACCACGCCAACGGCCTTGCCGATTTCTATCGCCAGCACGCCAATCGAATTCGACGTGTCCCGCACGATTTGCATGCCCTGCGCCGCGGCCTGATCGGCATGGCTGGCGGCTTGTGCCGCCTGAGTCGCGTTGCGCGCCACGTCCTGAGCGGTCGCTGTCATTTCATGCACCGCCGTGGCGACTTGATCAATCTCGGCCATTTGCTTGTGCACGCCGATGTTGGTGCGGATGGCGATGTCGGCGGTGTGTTCCGACGAATCACTGACGCTCTGCACCGAAGTCACCACTTGGGTGATCATCACCTGCAATTTGGCCAGGAAGGTGTTGAAGCCTTTGGCGATCGAGCCCAATTCGTCGGCGCGGTCGCTGGTCAGGCGTCGAGTCAGGTCACCTTCGCCCTGAGCGATGTCGTCGAGCATGGCAACCATCTGCTTCAGCGGCCGGGCAATGCCGTGGCCCACCAGCCAGATCACCAGCAAACCGATACCGGCAATCAACAAGCCGACCATGGCCATGCCGAAGGTGTCGGACTTGCGCTGGGCATCCAGATCGCCCTGAAGCTTTTGCAGGTCGGCCATCACCGCGTTCAGTGGCAATTGCAGCATGAGGGTCCAGCGAGCGTCGGTCTGGCCGATGCCGAACGGCAGGTACAACTCGATCCGGCCCTGGGCCTTGTCCACGGTATAGGTAACTTCGCCGCGCTTGAGATTGGCCATGTTGGCGATCTGCTGGCGGTCGAGGATGTCGCTGACCTTCTCGCCGAATTTGCTTGGGTCCTTGGTGTAGGCAACGATCCGGTTGTTGCCGCCAATTAGGGCCATTTCACCCGCGCCGCTGTACAACTTCTGATTCGCGCCGAGAAGCATTTCCTGGATGAAGTTCACCGACAGGTCGGCGCCGACGATGCCCTGGAAGGCACCGTTGAGCATGATCGGTTCTATAAAGGAGGCGAGCATGACGATCTTGTCGCCAACCTTGTAGGGCGCAGGATCAATCACGCAGGATTTTTTGGTTTCTTTCGAGCACAGGTAGTACTCGCTGGCGCGTACGCCGGTGGACAGGGTTTTCTGGTCGTCGACGTCCACCAGTTTGTCCAGGCCCAGGCTGCCGTCTTCGTTGCGGAACCACCACGGCAGGAAGCGGCCGTTGCTGGCGTCGATGCCAACCACCTGGGTATCGACGTAGGCCGCGTCGTTGTGATCGAGGACGTTTTTTTCCCAACCGATGTAGGTGCCGAGAATTTTCGGGTTCTTGACGACGTTTTCCTTGATCAGGCTGATCAATTGCCCACGGCTCAGGTTCAACTGCGGCTGGCCATCGGCGCCCGGTGTGCCGATCAATGCGTTGACTCGCACCAGTCCGCCGGCAATCAGCAGTGGCGCTTCGAGCTCGCGCTGGATCTGGCTGACCTGGGTTTGCGCCAGTGACGTCAGGCGTTGTTCGATGACTTGCTCGAATTGGGCCTGGGTCCGCTGCTGGACCATGTCTTGTGTCCGTGCGCCGGAAAACAACGCGTACAGGACCAGGGCTGCCACGACACTAAGAACGATGGCGCCGGCGAGGGCCGCCACGGAAAACTGGATCGACTTGAATTTCATGGGTGCTCCGCACGCAAGAGGACGTCTGCGGTGCTGTATCGGCAGGGGTGTCGATGGCCATGAGTGGAGGTTGGCGAATTGGCTGTTTTGGAGGGGTTGATGTCGCAAACGAATCATTGCGGGCCGTTATCGACCGCGGTGGGCAGCGTTATGTGAATTTTTCTCTACGCCCATGAGAGGTTTGTCTGAAATGTGCGTCTACACCTCTGTTGTATCTGGCGTCGATACAATTCCACGCCTAGGATACGCGGCATGTTTTCAGGGAATTTTTTGATGAACAAGACATTGGTTGTGTGTGCTCTGAGCGCAAGTCTGCTGCTCGCCGGTTGTCAGTCGGTCAATACCACCAGCGGTGGCGCGGTGGGCGTTGAGCGTAAACAGTACATGTTCAGCATGCTGTCGACCGACGAGGTCAACCAGATGTACGCCCAGTCTTATCAAAAGACTGTCGGTGAGGCGAACACCAAAGGCGTGCTGGACAAGACCAGTAACGAGGCCAAACGTGTCCAGGCGATTGCCGACCGGCTGATTGCCCAGGCGCCGGTTTTTCGTCCGGATTCGGCCCAATGGAAATGGGAAGTCAACCTGATCAAGAGCGACGAACTCAATGCCAACTGCGGGCCTGGCGGCAAGATCATTTTCTACACGGGGCTGATCGACAGCCTGCAACTGACCGACGATGAGATCGCCGCGATCATGGGCCACGAAATCGCCCACGCCCTGCGCGAGCATGGTCGTGAAGCGATGTCCAAGGCTTACGGTATCGAAATGGCCAAGCAGGGCGCCGGTGCCTTGTTCGGTCTGGGTCAGGACAGCCTGGCGCTGGCGGATACCGTGGCCAACTACGGCATGACCTTGCCCAACAGTCGCGCCAACGAAAACGAGGCGGACCTGATCGGCCTGGAACTGGCCGCTCGCGCCGGTTACAACCCGAACGCCGCGATCACCCTGTGGAACAAGATGACCAAGGCCTCGGAAGGTTCGCCGCCGGAGTTCATGAGCACTCACCCGGCGTCGTCGAGTCGTATTGCTTCGTTGCAGGCGGCGATCCCGAAAGTCATGCCGCTGTACGAGAAAGCCAGGAAATCTTGAGTCTTTGATCGTTCCCACGCGAGCGTGGGAACGATCAAAGAGGTCAGCTCAAACCCAACCGCTGCTCTGCATCGCCTTGTACACCGCGACAATGGCGAGGATGAAGAATGCCGACGCCGCCAGGCGACGGATTAACGTCAACGGCAATTTATCCGCGGCAAAGTTACCCGCCAAAACCACTGGCACGTTGGCAATCAACATCCCAGCGGTGGTGCCGATGATCACCAGCCACAGTTCCGGGTATTGCGCCGCGAGCATCACCGTGGCGACTTGAGTCTTGTCACCCATCTCCGCAAGGAAAAACGCGATCAACGTGGTCAGGAACGGTCCGAACTTGCGGGCGGTGCTGGCTTCGTCGTCATCCATCTTGTCCGGCACCAGGGTCCACAATGCGGTCGCGGTGAAGCTTGCGGCGAGGATCCAGTGCAGCGTCGCATTCGAGAAGAAACTACCGACCCAGGCGCCTACCGCACCGGCTGCAGCGTGGTTGGCCAGGGTTGCGGCGACGATCCCGGCGATGATCGGCCAGGGTTTGCGAAAGCGAGCGGCGAGAATGAGCGCGAGCAGTTGCGTCTTGTCGCCGATTTCGGCCAAGGCAACGATTGCGGTGGGAACGAGAAGTGAATCCAGCATCAGGGTTTTCCTAAGGGGCGGGTCGACACGGCTATGACACGTACAGCCTTCCCGCCCCGGGTAAGGTGTTCGTGTCATAGGTCTTGTCAAACCCTGCGATCCGTCTGATGCGGACGCTTGGGTCGCATACGCCATGGTCTGTTGACCAAGTATGTTGACGTATGCCGGACGAGCATGGCGCTCGTGGGAGACTACTCCCCTAGGACGGAGCGGATTCTGCCTAGGCAAAACCGATTGGGCAAGCCTCTTTTTTAAAAGAGGTTCTAGCCGCGTTTGGCCCGATAGATTCTGAAACCCTGTCCTTCAGCCTTGATTGCGCACACCCCGAGATGCTCCTCGATCAGCGGCTGATACTTCAGGAAGCTGTTCGCCACCAAGCGCAGTTCGCCACCATTTTTCAGATGTTTGGCCGCTTTTCGCAGCAAGTTCTCGGTGGCGAAGTAATCGGTGTGAACCCCGACATGGAACGGCGGGTTGCTCAAAATCGCACTCAGACCCATCGGTGCTGCGTCGATACCGTCACCGGTAATCACGTCAGCTTCCAGACCGTTGGCAGCCAATGTCAGGCGACTGCTGGCGGCGGCAAAGGCATCCACATCAAGCAAGGTGACCTGGTTGTGTGGATAGCGACGTTTCACCGCTGCTCCCAACACACCGGCACCGCAACCGAAGTCCAGCAAGTGGCCGCTCGGCAATTTGTCCAAATGTTCCAGCAACAGCGCGCTGCCGCGATCCAGTCGACCATGGCTGAACACGCCCGGCAGGCTGATGACTTTTAGCGGGCCTTCGGCCAGCGGCAATTCATAAGTCTGGGCCAGGCTTTCCAGCGACTTGGCTTCTGGCGCGTTGGCCACAGTGACCAGCCACAGCTGGCAATGCCGCGCGCTGTCGAGCTTGCGCGGTTTGCCGAAGGGGTTCAGTTGCTTGGCCGCGCCTTCGATGCCGCTGCGTTTTTCACCCACCAGAAACAGCTCACGACCGGCCAGCCTGGAGGCGAGGGCGTTGAGGATGTAGTCGGTCAGGTCCTTGGACTTGGGCAGAAACACCACGGCGGTGTCGAACGCGCGCTCCGGTGCATTCACACCGAAATGGCTGCGCTCAGAAAAGCGGGCATCCAGCGCTGCTTGATCGCCGGCATGCCAGCACCAGCCATGAGCATCGGGTAGACGGCCCAACAGGTCATCGGCGGGCAAACCGGCGAGCAGCACCGAACCCTGGAATAACTCGGCCTGACGAAGCAGTACTTCACTGCGCGGATCCATACTCTGCTCCTGTAAAAAAAGTGCCGCAGTCTATCAACTGACGACCCGCAGTGCTTTACCGCTGAAGTATCCCTGTGCGTTTTCGGTCAACTGGCCCACGATCCGCTGACGTGCCTCGCGACTGCCCCAGGCGTTGTGCGGGGTGACAATCAACCGTGGAATGTCGTGGGCCAGCAGCGGATTGCCGGCGGTCGGTGGCTCAACGCTCAACACATCGGTGGCCGCGCCACCCAAGTGGCCGTTGCGCAAGGCATCGGCAAGGGCCTGTTCGTCGATCAGGCCACCGCGTGCGGTGTTGACCACGAACGCACCGGGTTTCATCGAGGCCAGTTCACGGGCTCCGATGAAGTGGCGGGTGTGTTCATTGAGCGGACAGTGCAGGGTCAGCGCGTCGATCTGCGGCAGCAGCTCATTCAGTGGCAAGCGATCCGGCCGGGCAGGGCGCCCGGGAATCTGACCGAGCAGTACACGCATGCCAAAGGCTTCGGCCAGTCGTGCGACCGCGCCACCCAGTTCGCCGTGACCGAGCAGGCCGAGGGTTTTGCCTTCCAGTTCGACAATCGGGTAATCCAGCAGGCAGAACTGTTTCGCCTGCTGCCAGCGACCTTCGCCGACAGCCTTTTGATAATCGGCCAGGCGCGTCGCCAGATTGAGCAGCAACATGATCGTGTGCTGCGCGACCGACGGCGTGCCGTAACCCTGGCAGTTGCAGACGGTAATCCCGTGGGCGCGGGCGGCGGCGAGGTCAACGTTGTTGGTGCCGGTGGCGGTGATCAGGATCAGCTTCAGCTCGGGGCTGGCAGCGATGGCGGCGGCGTCGATCAGGATCTTGTTGCTGATGGCAACGGTGGCGCCCTTGAGGCGTTCGATCACCTGGTCCGGCGTGGTCTGGGCGAAAAGCTGTAACTCACTGAAACACTCTTGCAGCGGGCTGAGGTCGAGGTCGCCCAGGTCCAGGGACGGGTGGTCAAGGAAAACGGCGCGGTGAGTGTTCGTCATCAACTGTACCTTTTGTGCAATGAACTGAAGGCGTAATCTGCCGAGCCTATCAGATGAAACACCTGTGGCGAGGGAGCTTGCTCCCGCTGGGCTGCGCAGCAGCCCCAATCCAGGCGACCGAGTTTTGTCGGGAATACCGCGTTATCCGGTTTCACGACTGCTTCGCCGCCGAGCGGGAGCAAGCTCCCTCGCCACAGAGATTGATTTCGCTCGAGTGTTTTTATTGACCCAATTGCCCCAGAGGAACCCCATGTACTGGACAGAGTTTTTGACCGTTGCCCTGATTCACTTGCTGGCCGTGGCCAGCCCAGGCCCGGACTTTGCGGTGGTGGTGCGTGAGAGCGTGACCCATGGTCGTCGCGCTGGCACCTGGACGGCGCTGGGTGTCGGCACGGCGATTTTCCTGCACGTCGGCTATTCGTTGCTCGGCATTGGCCTGATCGTGTCCCAGTCCATCGTGTTGTTTAATGCCCTGAAATGGGCCGCCGCCGCGTACCTGCTGTACATCGGCTTCAAGGCCTTGCGAGCACAGCCAGCCCAACCTGCGGCTGACGATCTGCACAAGGAAGCGGGCGAGCGCACTGCTCGCGGCGCTTTCACTTCGGGTTTCGTGACCAACGGCTTGAACCCGAAAGCGACACTGTTCTTCCTTTCGCTGTTCACCGTGGTGATCAATCCGCAGACGCCGCTGACGGTACAGGCGGGCTACGGCATCTACCTCGCGGTGGCCACCGCTGTGTGGTTCTGCCTGGTGGCGATGCTGTTCAGCCAGCAGCGCGTGCGCGCAGGTTTTGCCCGGATGGGCCACTGGTTCGATCGGACCATGGGCGCGGTACTGATCGCCATTGGTGTGAAACTCGCGTTTACCGAGATGCATTGATTGAGGTAGGAGCTGCCGCAGGCTGCGATCTTTTGGGGTTTTCAGAGAGCCAGGATCAAAAGATCACAGCCTGCGGCAGCGCCTACGAATGCTGGCGCAACGCTAGCATTTGCTGAATGTTGCAAATCATTCCTTCGGCTGATTTGGTTGTCATGGAAGGGCACTAAAGTGCTTACTTTCAGCCACGACCGTGCAGTCAGAAAAGGGACTCTTATGTTGCAGACTCGCGTTATCCCCCCAGCCGAAGGCGCTTACCAGTATCCGCTGCTGATCAAACGGCTGCTGATGTCCGGCGCTCGTTATGAAAAAACCCGCGAGATCATTTACCGCGACCAGTTGCGCTACAGCTACCCGACCCTGATCGAACGGGTCGCACGGCTGGCCAACGTGCTGACGGCGGCCGGCGTCAAGGCCGGGGATACCGTGGCGGTGATGGACTGGGACAGCCATCGCTATCTGGAATGCATGTTCGCCATCCCGATGATCGGCGCGGTGATCCACACCATTAACGTGCGCCTGTCGCCGGAACAGATCCTCTACACCATGAACCACGCCGAGGACCGCTTTGTGCTGGTCAACAGCGAGTTCGTCGGGTTGTACCAGGCCATTGCCGGGCACCTGACCACGGTAGAGAAAACCCTGCTGCTGACTGACTTGCCGGAGAAAACCGCCGATTTGCCGAACCTCATTGGCGAGTACGAGCAGTTGCTGGCGGCGGCGAGCACGCAGTACGACTTCCAGGACTTCGACGAAAACTCGGTCGCGACCACGTTCTACACCACCGGCACCACCGGTAATCCCAAAGGCGTGTACTTCACCCATCGGCAGCTGGTGCTGCACACCATGGGCGTGTCGACGATCATGGGCGCCATCGACAGCGTTCGGTTGCTGGGCACCAACGACGTCTACATGCCAATCACCCCGATGTTCCATGTGCACGCCTGGGGTCTGCCTTATGTGGCGACCATGCTCGGGCTCAAGCAGGTCTATCCCGGTCGCTATGACCCTGAGTACCTGGTCGAGCTATGGCGCAAGGAGAAGGTCACCTTTTCCCATTGCGTGCCGACCATCCTGCAAATGGTCCTCAATTCCAAAGCGGCGCAAGGCACGGATTTCGGTGGCTGGAAAATCGTCATCGGCGGCAGTGCGCTGAACCGTGCGCTGTACGACGCGGCCAAGGCCAAGGGCATTCAACTGACCGCCGCTTACGGCATGTCGGAAACCGGGCCGTTGGTGTCGTGTGCACACCTCAACGATGAGCTGATGGCCGGCACCGAAGACGAACGCACCACGTACCGGATCAAGGCCGGTGTGCCGGGGCCGTTGGTGGAGGCGGCGATCGTCGACACCGACGGCAACTTCCTGCCCGCCGATGGCGAGACCCAGGGCGAACTGGTACTGCGTGCGCCGTGGCTCACCGAGGGCTATTTCAACGAACCGCAAAAGGGCGCCGAGCTCTGGGCCGGGGGCTGGCTGCACACCGGTGACGTGGCGACCCTGGACAGCATGGGTGTGATCGACATTCGCGACCGGATCAAAGACGTGATCAAGACCGGCGGCGAGTGGATCTCCTCCCTGGACCTTGAAGACTTGATCAGCCGCCACCCTGCGGTACGCGAAGTAGCAGTTGTGGGCATCGCTGATCCGCAGTGGGGCGAACGTCCATTCGCGCTGCTGGTAGTCCGCGAAGGCCATGTGATCGGGGCCAAGGAACTGAAGGAACACCTCAAGCCGTTCGTGGAACTGGGGCACCTGAGCAAGTGGGCCATCCCGAGCCAGATCGCCCTTGTTACTGAAATTCCCAAGACCAGTGTCGGCAAACTCGACAAGAAGCGTATTCGCGTCGACATCACCGAATGGCAAGCCAACAACAGCACCTTCCTCTCGACGCTTTAAGTGTCACTTGGCGTGCCCAAAAGGGCACGCCAGCCCCACCAAGCAAGCGCTTGGCTTGTCAAATCCGAAATTTCAGCCATTCTTGCCGTGCCGACGGGTGTCGGCTTGGCAAAGGACTGTTCCAGAGTGGCTGGCAGCTGCAAATCACACTTTAGAGGGATCAAGCAGTACTACCTGCTGGCTATAGTCCGCTCAAGGATTTTTAAGAACGGAGCAAACGCACAAACGGGGGCGATGCAACTTTGGAATGACTTAGGGACTCTTTGGCTCCCCGTCATCCACAGCGTTTTTAGAAGTGCTCACTGCCATAACAATAATGCACATGGAGTAGCGTCGATGACATCAGTAAACCAGTTCTGGCGCCGGGCAAAACTGCCCCTGGCGGTCAGTCTTGCCTCTACGCTCGCCGGGCCAGCATTCGGCGTCAGTTTCAACGTTGGTGAAATCGAAGGTCAGTTCGACTCGTCCCTGTCGATCGGTGCCAGTTGGTCTACTGAAAATGCCAACAAGAACCTCATCGGCGTCAACAACGGCGGCCGCGGCCTGTCCCAGACTTCCGACGACGGTCACCTGAACTTCAAGAGCGGCGAAACGTTCTCCAAGATCTTCAAGGGCATCCATGACCTCGAATTGAAATATGGCGACACCGGCGTTTTCGTCCGTGGCAAATACTGGTACGACTTCGAACTCAAGGACGAAAGCCGTCCGTTCAAGGACATTAGCGACAGCAACCGCAAGGAGGGCGCCAAGTCCTCCGGCGGCCAGATCCTCGACGCCTTCGTCTACCACAACTACTCCGTTGCCGATCAGCCGGGCTCCGTGCGTCTGGGCAAGCAAGTAGTGAGTTGGGGTGAAAGTACTTTCATCGGCGGCGGTATCAACTCGATCAACCCGATCGACGTGTCCGCGTTCCGTCGCCCCGGTGCCGAGATCAAGGAAGGCCTGATCCCGGTCAACATGTTCTACGTGTCCCAGAGCCTCACCGAAAACCTCTCGACCGAAGCCTTCTACCAGCTCGAATGGGATCAGACCGTTGTCGACAACTGCGGCACCTTCTTCTCGCAACCGGACGTGATTGCGGATGGCTGCGACAACAACCTGGCCGTACTGCGCACCCGTAACGGGCTCAACAGCGCACTGACGTCTGCAGGGCTGCCGGCTTCGCTGCGCAATGCCACCATCAACACCCTGGCTGCCAGGGGCGTGACCTGGGGTGACCCGGATGAAGGCGTCATCGTTCGTCGCGGTCCGGATCGCGATGCCCGTGACAGCGGTCAGTTTGGCGTGTCCTTCAAATACATGTTCGATCCGCTGGACACCGAGTTCGGCGCCTACTTCATGAACTACCACAGCCGTGCGCCGATTTTCAGCGGCAAAGGTGCTCCGGCGAGCGCTTACAGCGCGGCGGGCCTGGTGGGCTCGCTGGTGGCCAGGGGTGTTCCTCTCGCTGTCGCGCGTAACCTGGCACCGACCTTGTTGCCATTGAATGTGGCCGGTAACTCCAGCTACTACGTCGAGTACCCTGAAGATATTCGCTTGTATGGCTTGAGCTTCTCTACCACGTTACCGACAGGTACTGCGTGGAGTGGTGAAGTCAGCTACCGGCCGAATGCTCCGGTCCAGCTCAACACCACCGACATTCTCTTTTCCGGTCTGACACCGCTGAACCCTAACGTTTCCGTACTCCAGGGTACGCCAGGGGCGGATCAAAAAGGCTATCGCCGCAAGGAAGTGACCCAGCTCCAGACGACCCTTACTCACTTCTTCGACCAGGTGATGGGCGCTGAGCGACTGACCCTGGTGGGCGAGGTCGGCTTTACTCACGTTGGTGGTCTGGAAAGCACTAACAAAGCGCGTTACGGCCGTGACCCGAGCTATGGCCCTGGTCCATTGCCAAGTGGTCAGTGCGTGGCATTGAACACCTCTACCCTGGCAGGCGGACCGCAAAACAACGTGAGTCGCTACTGCGAGAACGACGGGTTCACCACCGCAAACTCCTGGGGCTACCGCGGTCGTGCCATCTGGGAATACAACGACGTATTCGCCGGTGTGAACCTCAAGCCGAACGTGGCCTGGTCTCATGACGTGGAAGGCTACTCGCCTGGCCCTGGCGGCAACTTCGAGGAAGGTCGCAAAGCGGTGAGCCTGGGCGTCGATGCCGAGTACCAGAACACCTACACCGCGAGCCTGGCTTACACCAACTTCTTTGATGGCAAGTACACCACCGTCGATGACCGCGATTTCGTTGCGCTCAGCTTCGGCGTGAACTTCTAAGCACTGCATTATCAGGACGAACACACCTATGAAAATAACAAAGAGTCTGTTCCACGTCGGTGTTCTGGGGCTTTCGCTGCTGGCGACCGGTGTCATGGCGGCGGTCCCCGCGGCCGAAGCGGACAAACTGGGCAAGAGCCTGACCCCGATGGGCGCCGAGATGGCAGGCAACGCTGACGGATCGATCCCGGCCTGGAAGCCGATGGCGAAAAACGCCGGTACTGCCGACAGCAAAGGTTTTCTGTCCGACCCGTACGCCAGTGAAAAACCGCTGTTCACCATCACGGCGCAGAACGTTGACCAGTACAAGGACAAGCTCGCACCGGGCCAGTACGCGATGTTCAAGCGCTACCCGGAAACCTTCAAGATGCCGGTCTACCCGTCGCATCGCGGCGCGACCGTGCCGGATGCCGTGTTTGCCTCCATCAAGAAAAACGCCACCGCCACTAACCTGGTGTCCGGCGGCAACGGACTGGAGAACTTCGAAACCGCAGTGCCATTCCCGATTCCGAAGACCGGCGTCGAAGTCATCTGGAACCACATCACCCGCTATCGCGGTGGCAGCGTGACCCGTCTGGTGACCCAGGCCACGCCGCAGCCGAACGGCTCGTACAGCCTGGTGTACTTCCAGGACCAGTTCGTGTTCCGCGACAAGATGAAGGATTACGATCCGGCAAACCCGGGCAACATCCTGTTCTACTTCAAGCAGAAAGTGACCGCGCCGGCACGTCTGGCCGGTGGTGTGCTGCTGGTGCACGAAACCCTTGACCAGGTGAAAGAGCCACGTTCGGCGTGGGTCTACAACGCCGGTCAACGTCGTGTGCGTCGCGCACCACAAGTGTCCTATGACGGGCCGGGTACCGCAGCCGATGGCCTGCGCACCTCCGACAACCTGGACATGTACAACGGTGCACCAGATCGTTACGACTGGAAACTCGAAGGCAAGAAAGAGATGTACATCGCCTCCGACAGCTACAAGCTCGACTCGCCGCAACTCAAGTACGACGACATCATCAAGGCCGGTCACATCAACCAGGACCTGGCTCGTTACGAGTTGCGTCGGGTCTGGCATGTGGTGGCAACCTTGAAGGAAGGTCAGCGTCACATCTACGCCAAGCGTGACTTCTACATCGACGAAGACACCTGGCAAGCGGCCGTGATCGACCACTACGACGGTCGTAATCAACTGTGGCGTGTGGCGGAAGCTCACTCTCAGAACTACTACAACGTTCAAGTGCCGTGGTACACCCTGGAAACCTTGTACGACCTGCAATCGGGCCGCTACCTGGCGCTGGGCATGAAGAACGAAGAGAAATCGGCGTATGACTTCGGCTTCACCGCCACCACCAGCGACTTCACTCCGGCCGCTCTGCGCCAGGATGGTGTTCGCTAAGCTGTCGTGAACAGAGGCCGCATCCTCGAGAAACGCCCCGACTGGTTCGGGGCGTTTTTTTTGAACTTCATAACGATCGTTGTAGCAGCTGTCGAGCTTGCGAGGCTGCGTTCGGCTGCGAAGCAGTCGTAAAACCATGCAACGCGGTCTGTCAGACAAACCGCGTGCACCGAATTTGCGAGGACTTCGTCCTCGAACGCAGCCTCGCAGGCTCGACAGCTGCTACGAGGACGGTGTGACTGTCGGGTTTGCTCGACACTTCTGCTTGTATTCTTTTTGTAGCCATTTGTAGCAATAACCTTCATTCCCTCTTCGTTTACCGCTAGGCTGCGGACATCTGCAACGCCGCCAACCGCCATTCAAACAAGAGCCGGCCATGACTGATCTGTCCCCATACCCGGGCCCTGAAAAAATTGCCGTCGCGGCACTGGACGGGCGTTTTTTTCGGCCTCCGTTGCCCGACGGCCATGTGCTGCGGCCTCGTCTGTGCGAGCGCCTGAGTGCGGGCCTCGGTGGCAGGTTGTTGCTGGTCAGCGCACCGGCGGGGTTTGGCAAGAGTTCGTTGGCGGTGGAGTTCTGTCAGGGCTTGCCGGCTCACTGGCAAAGTCTGTGGCTGGGGTTGAGTCCGCGAGACAACGATCCCGGACGTTTTCTTGAGCGATTGCTCGAAGGCCTGCAGGACTTTTTTCCTCAACTCGGCAGTCAGTCCCTGGGGCTGCTGAAAATGCGCCAGCGCCACCAGCCGTTTGCCTTTGAAGAATGGCTGGACGGTTTGCTCGATGAGTTGGCCGTGCACCTGTCTACGAGTACGCCGCTGCTGTTGGTGCTTGATGACTACCATCTGGCGCAGGGCCCGGTTCTCGATCGCTGCCTGCAATTTTTCCTCAATCACCTGCCTGACGGCTTGCTGGTCATGGTTACCAGTCGGCAGCGGCCGGACTGGCATCTGGCGCGCCTGCGGTTGTCGCGGCAACTGCTCGAGTTGAATGAGCAGGACTTGCGCCTGACTCACGATGAAGCCCTGACCCTGCTTGATCGGCACAGCAGCTCCTTGCGCGGCGAAGCGCTGGAGAGCCTGATCCAGCGCAGCGAAGGTTGGGTCGCCGGGCTGCGTTTCTGGCTGCTGGCGGCGTCGGAAGCGGGCTCCCAGGGTGCTTTGCCGCAGGCCTTGCATGGCGGGGAAGGGCTGATCCGCGATTATCTGCTCGAAGAAGTCATCGATTGTCTGCCCGCCGAGGTGCAGTCATTCCTTTACGACACAGCACCTCAGGAACGCTTTTGCAGCGAACTGTGCGACGCCGTTCGCGAAGCCCATGACAGTGCCGAGATCCTGCGTTTTCTGTTGGCCCACCAGGTGTTCCTGGTGCCACTGGATGAGAACGGTCACTGGTATCGCTACCACCATTTGTTTTCCGATCTGTTGCGCACCCGGCCTACCGCGCAAGCGATGGTGCCGGCGGCCAGCCTGCACCTGCGCGCCTGTCGCTGGTTCAATGCCCAGGGGCTGCTCGATGAAGCAGTTGAGCAGGCGTTGCGCGCCGGGCACCTGGACGTTGCGGCGAACCTGGTGCAGAACCTCTCCGAAGAACAACTGCTGGCCGAACAGAACGTCGGCATGTTGCTGCGCTGGAAAATGGACTTGCCCGACAGCCTGCTGATCAGCACGCCACGGCTGATCGTGCTGTACAGCTGGGCGTTGGGGCTGGCGTGTCAGCTGGACGCCGCCGAGGAACTGGCCAGTCATTTGAGCCGCTTCCTGCCGGCCCCGTCGGCCACTGCGCAGAAATCCATGCTGGCGCAATGGCTGGCCCTGAGCGGGATCATTGCCCGCGGGCGCGGCAATCGTGAGCTGACGCTGCTCTATTGCACCGAAGCGCAGGAGAGCCTGCCCGCCAAACGCTACGGGCAGCGCCTGATGTGCCTCTCGACCCTGTCCAACCTGGCCATTGCCGACGGCGATTTGTGGCGTGCACGCGGGTTGAACCGTGAATCTCTGGAGTTGGCGCAACGGGTCGGCAACCCGCTGTTCGAAGCGCTGGCCCATTACGACCGCGCTCGTGTGCTGCAAGCGCGAGGGGAAATCCTTCGTTCGCTGGATGAGGTGCGTCAGGGGTTGCAACGCCTGCAACGGTTATCCTCGCAACGGCTGTATGCCGTACGCGCCCGACTAACCTTGTACGAAGGCTTTTTGTTAGCCCTTCGCTTGCAGCCCCAAGCCGCGCGGGCACGTTTGCAAGCCGGTTTGAATGAAGCGCGCGCCTGTCGTGATATCAGCGTATTGATCGGTCATTGCGTGATCGCCAGGCTTGAGGGCAGCAGCGGCGAATTCGCCAAAGCCTTCGCCGAACTCGCTGAAGCCGAGCGCCTGATGCACATCTGGGACGTGCCACCGATCTACTACCTGGCGATGATCACCTTGGTCAAATGCGAACTCTGGCTGGCTCAGGGGCGTACCGATCTGGCCGAAGCCTGGCTCGCTCGCTTGGGCCAGACCTACAACGGCGAACACGCGGCAGCCCCTCCGGAGTTCCATCCGCAACTGCCACTGCATATCGAGTTGCAGCAGGCCTTGCTGGAGGTCATTCAGGGGCAGCCGATGCTGGCCGAAGGACGATTGAATGCGTTGCTGGAGAATGGGCAGCAAACGGGCAGGCAGCTGCTCAGCGTGATGGCACTGACTCAGAAAGTGACGTTATTGCTGGGGGGCGGACGCGAACCCGAAGCCCGCAAGGCCCTGAGTCAGGCCCTGGACGCGGCGGCCGGTGGAGTGCTGCAACCGTTTGACAGGTTGTTGGCTGAGCATCCGGACTGGCTGCGTGGACAACTTCAACTCGGTGCGCCGACGCCCGTTTCACAGAGCCTTTCAGAACTACTTCCGTCAGTGGCCGCCCGTCCCGCAGTAGAGTCATCCACCGCGGCGGAACAACTCAGTACGCGGGAAATGGCGGTCCTGCGACTGATCGCCCAAGGCTGTTCGAATCAGGAGATCAGCGATCAGCTGTTTATTTCGCTGCACACGGTGAAAACCCATGCCAGCCATATCAACAGCAAGCTTGGGGTTGAGCGGCGAACGCAGGCGGTCGCCAGGGCGAAAGAGTTGGGTGTATTGCAGTAATCGCCGTTTGAAGACCTCCGAAACAAGTTGGGCCTTGCGATCAGAGGTTTTCGGTCATTTTTCCTCTGAGACAGTCACTCCGGATGTCTGCCCCACGTCGATGGAGTGCTTGCGGATCGACAGTAAGCCGATGGAGCAGTCATCTTCGGTTTTACTGGCAATGGACTGTTGCAAGTTGTCACCCAACACGTCCCTCATTTTTTTTCTGGGCAGCGTTGCATTCCACTCCAGCAGCTCTTGGATCGCGGGGGCGGGGACTCCGCTGGATTTGTCATAGAGGCTTTCTGCGGTGCCGTCGCTCATGATCGCGAAGCCAGTCGTGGCTTCGATTTGCCCACGGTACAACTTGAGCTGCGACGCCGCTTTATGGTCAGTCAGAAACAGGGGGGTATTGGCGAGCTCGCCATTTTCTGGATAAGAAAGGGCCTGAAGTTGTCCGTCCGCATCAACGCTTGCGATGACGCCATCGCCCAATTGGCCTGCCAGGTAGCGGCCTCGTGAGTAAGCGACGAAGGACAAGGTGCAAGCCAGGTCATTGATATCGCCGCCGAGCTTTGCAGATTTGCGTCTGAACGCGTCCAGGCAGCGATTAACCAGTCGCTGAGCTGCCTTCGCGTTGTGTTTGTCCATGTTTTGCCAGAGGCTTTCAAAGTTTTTGCAGACAAAGGCCAGGGTAGCGGTGACCGCTACTTGGGCGCCGATGTCGGATCTGGCTCGGGAGTCAGCCCCGTCGGCCAATGAAATGCACGTCACTTCGTTGGACTCTCTGGCCGCGACGTAGTCCTGGCCAGGCGTTTGAGTCTTGAGGTGCGAGCGTCCTGCCACAAACGCGCAGGCCGTTTTACAGCTGAGGTCTTCTGGCATGGGATTATCCTTGTTGGGAATAGGTGGTTTGCCTGGCAGTCCTGTGGTCTCGTTGTTCGCTTGAGCACGAGGATCGGACTGGGCGATAAAGGGCAGACCGTTCTTGCCGCGAATGCGGTTGATAATGTCCGGGTTCAGAAAAAGGACGCTTTTATCGACGAGGGGGGCGTTGGCTTCCTTCCGTCTTGGTTCAAAATAGGCGCGGCGCGAGGATAACTATCAATTTTGCGCATCACAACCGCAGTACCCAGCCTTGGCACCAGGATTAAACCCATGCAAACCCCGAATACAGCCCTCATCCGCGAAACCTTCCCCGTCGGCCCGTTGCAGTGCAACTGCACGATCATCGGCGATCCGATCACCAAAAAGGCCATCGTGGTCGATCCGGGTGGTAACCACGAGCTGATCCTCGCGCGGCTCGACGCACTGGGCCTGAAGGTGGTCAGCATCATTCATACCCATGCGCACCTCGATCACTTCCTGGCGTCCGGTCAGTTGAAAGAGAAAACCGGCGCAACCCTGCATTTGCACAAAGAAGATCAATTTCTGTGGGACAACCTGGAGATGCAGTGCCAGATGTTCGGTGTGCCCTATACTCCGGTGCCACCGCCGGATCGCTGGTTGGCCGATGATGAAGAACTGGCCTGCGGTTGCGGCGTGGCATTGCACACGCCGGGTCATACGCCGGGGTCCATGAGCTTTTGGTTTTCAGAGGCTAAGCTGCTGATTGCCGGTGACACGTTGTTTCGTCGCGGGGTAGGGCGCACGGATTTATGGGGTGGCGATCAGGCGACCATCGTGCGGTCGATCAAGCAGCGGCTGTACACCCTCGACGAAGAAGCGACAGTGGTTACCGGGCATGGTCCGGACACACGTCTAGGCGATGAAATGCGCGAGAACCCTTTTGTGCGGGCGTGATTTCTAACGTTGGGGGGGGCATGGCGGAATTATTTTTATCCGCAATGATCCAACGCCCGCAAAGGTTAATGCCTTAGTCCGTTGCACCACAGAATGAAAAAAGTAGGAGCTCTACATGTTCACCAAGCAGCGTTTGATTATTGTCGCTACGGCTGTGGCCTTGCTGTCTGGCTGCGCCACGCCTAACCCTTACGACAGCCAGGGCCAGGCCGACGGTGGTTCCACGGGCATGAGCAAAACCGCTAAATACGGTGGCCTCGGCGCTCTGGCCGGTGCTCTGGCCGGTGCCGCCATCAGTCACGATAACCGTGGCAAGGGCGCGCTGATTGGCGCTGCGGTGGTGGGTGCTTCCGCTGCCGGTTACGGTTATTACGCCGACCAGCAAGAGAAAAAGCTGCGCGCCAGCATGGCCAACACCGGGGTGGAAGTGCAGCGCCAGGGTGACCAGATCAAACTGATCATGCCGGGTAACATCACCTTCGCCACCGATTCGGCGAACATCGCGTCGGGTTTCTATCAGCCGCTGAACAATCTGGCGGGCTCGCTCAAGGAGTTCAACCAGAACCAGATCGAGATCGTCGGCTACACCGACAGCACCGGCAGCCGCCAGCACAACATGGACCTGTCCCAGCGCCGCGCCCAGAGCGTGGCGACTTACCTGACGTCTCAGGGCGTGAGCGGCACCAACCTGTCGGCTCGCGGTGCCGGTCCGGATAACCCGATTGCCAGCAACGGTGACGCCAATGGTCGGGCGCAGAACCGCCGGGTCGAGGTCAACCTGAAGGCGATTCCGGGGCAGGAGTATCCGCAGCAGTAAGCGCGTTACCTTTACTTACCTGACTGAACCCCAGGCGTAAAAAAAAGCCCGCCCGATCCTCAACAGATCGGGCGGGCTTTTTTGTATCGACAGTTCAGGCAACAATAAACCAACGGCAATTAAAAAAGCCCCCGGACAATCACTCATCCGGAGGCTTTTTGTGTCGCGCGAAACCTGATTACTTCTTCAGGCCGTAATGCTCATCGAGCATGCCCGGCGCGTTCGGGGCTTTGGGGGCGTAGTCGCGAGGCGGCTCCTGATTGCGCGGCGGCGTCAGGCGTTCACGTGGGGCGGCTGCCGCATCGGCGTGCAGGGAGGCCAGCAGGCGTTGGCGGGTTTGCTCGTCCAGGGCCAGGCGGTTGGCACCCTCGGCGAGATGATCCTGCACTTCCTGATAGCTCTGAGTCAGTTTCTTGACCAGGTTTGCAGTGCTGTTGAAGTGGGTGACCACCTCGTTCTGATAACTGTCGAAACGTTCCTGAATGTCATCCAGCTGACGTTGTGTGCTGCTCGGAGCGGCATTCGGCACCAGGCGAGCGATCAGGAATCCAATGGCGACACCCACAACCAGGGCAAGAGTCGGCAACAACCAAACTAAGAGCGAGTGTTCCACGAGTCCTTCCTCTATAAACGGCTTTGCTTTACGTTAACGGCTCGAACCTGCGCTGTATACCGCGATTCACTCGCAATAGATTGGCACAGACAATTTGCTAGACGAGTCGACCCGATTCGAGGTCACGGAGTTCCTTCCTTGCTTATGCGCGAAACCCCTGTAGTGATTGATGGCCCGGTGGGTCAGTTGGAAGCCCTCTACCTGGATAACGAGCAGCCGCGCGGCATTGCGCTGATCTGCCATCCGAACCCGGTGCAGGGCGGCACCATGCTCAACAAAGTGGTCTCGACCTTGCAGCGCACCGCGCGTGACGCCGGTTTGATTACTTTGCGTTTCAACTACCGTGGCGTCGGGGCCAGTGAAGGCGCCCACGATATGGGCACCGGTGAAGTCGACGATGCTCAAGCGGTCGCCGAATGGCTGCGGGCCAAACACCCGGACTTGCCGCTGACCCTGTTCGGTTTCTCCTTCGGCGGTTTTGTTGCAGCAAGTCTCGGCGGGCGCCTGGAAGCCAAGGGCGAACAGCTGAAACATTTGTTCATGGTCGCGCCCGCTGTCATGCGTCTCGGCGATCAGGATCAACTGCCGCAGCAAGGCGAACTGACGCTGATTCAGCCAGAAACCGACGAAGTCATTGATCCGCAGCTCGTTTACGAATGGTCCGACAAGCTCGAGCGCCCCCATGAGCTGCTGAAAGTGGCAGAATGCGGACACTTTTTTCATGGCAAGCTGACTGATCTCAAGGATCTGATCCTGCCGCGTCTTTCGAATTGATTGCAGTCTGACAAGCGATTACCCATGACGACTCGTACCCGTATCCTCACCGGCATCACCACCACCGGCACGCCGCACCTGGGCAACTACGCCGGCGCCATCCGCCCGGCGATCCTGGCCAGCCGTGACAGCAATGCCGATTCGTTCTACTTCCTGGCCGACTACCACGCCCTGATCAAATGCGATGACCCGCTACGCATCCAGCGCTCGCGTCTGGAAATCGCCGCTACCTGGCTGGCCGGTGGCCTGGATGTGGACCGCGTGACCTTCTACCGTCAGTCCGACATCCCGGAAATCCCCGAGCTGACCTGGCTGCTGACCTGCGTCGCCGCCAAGGGCCTGCTCAACCGCGCCCATGCCTACAAGGCCTCGGTGGACAAGAACGTCGAAACCGGCGAAGACCCGGACGCCGGCATCACCATGGGCTTGTACAGCTACCCGGTGCTGATGGCCGCGGACATTCTGATGTTCAACGCCCATAAGGTGCCGGTCGGCCGTGACCAGATTCAGCACGTGGAAATGGCCCGTGACATCGGCCAGCGCTTCAACCATCTGTTCGGTCAGGGCAAAGAATTCTTCACCATGCCCGAGGCGCTGATCGAAGAAAGCGTCGCCACGCTGCCAGGCCTCGACGGTCGCAAGATGTCGAAGAGCTACGACAACACCATTCCGTTGTTCAGCAGCGCCAAGGAAATGAAGGACGCGATTTCGCGGATCGTCACTGACTCCCGTGCACCGGGCGAAGCGAAAGATCCAGACAACTCGCACCTGTTCACCTTGTACCAGGCGTTCGCCACCCCGGCGCAGGCCGACGAGTTCCGCAGCGAACTGCTGCAAGGCCTGGGTTGGGGCGAGGCGAAGAATCGTCTGTTCCAGCTGCTGGACAACGAATTGGGCGAGTCCCGCGAGCGCTATCACCAACTGATCGAACGCCCGGCAGACCTGGAAGACATCCTGCAGATCGGCGCCAAAAAGGCCCGTTCGGTGGCGACACCGTTCCTTCACGAACTGCGTGAAGCGGTTGGGCTGCGCTCTTTCGTCGCTCAGACCCAGGTCGCGACCACCACCAAGAAGAAAGCCACGAAAGCCGCGCGTTTCGTCAGTTTTCGCGAAGAAGACAGCAGCTTCCGTTTCCGTCTGCTGGCGGCCGATGGCGAGCAACTGCTGTTGTCGCGCAACTTCGCCGACGGCAAAACCGCAGGACAAGTGACCAAGCAGTTGCAATCGGGTCAACCGTTGGATGTGCGTAGTGAAGACCGCAGTTTCAGCGTCTGGCTGGAAGGCGAGTGCGTGGGCGACAGCCCGACATTTGCTGACAACGCCGCTCGCGACGTCGCCATCGACACCTTGCGGGTTGCTCTGACGCCGGTTCAGGAATAAATCAGCGGCTCGGCCCGACCAAGGGCCGATTGCCATTCCCACGGGCCGTCGCTACAGTGTCGGCCCGTTTTTGTTGCCTTGCTAACGAATTATGACGCCCCTAGAACGATATCAAGCTGATCTGAAACGCCCGGAATTCTTCCATGACGCCGCGCAGGAAACTGCGGTGCGCCACTTGCAGCGCCTGTACGACGATCTGGTCGCGGCCTCGCACAGCAAACCGGGTCTGTTCGGCAAACTGTTTGGCAAGAAAGACGCGGCACCGGTCAAGGGTCTGTACTTCTGGGGCGGCGTCGGCCGTGGCAAGACCTATCTGGTCGACACCTTCTTCGAAGCGCTGCCGTTCAAGGAAAAGGTCCGCACTCACTTCCACCGCTTCATGAAGCGCGTGCACGAAGAGATGAAGACCCTCGGCGGCGAGAAAAACCCGCTGACCATCATCGCCAAGCGCTTCTCCGACGAAGCCCGGGTGATTTGTTTCGATGAATTCTTCGTGTCCGACATCACCGACGCGATGATCCTCGGCACGCTGATGGAAGAGCTGTTCAAGAACGGCGTGACCCTGGTCGCGACTTCGAACATCGTGCCGGACGGTCTGTACAAGGACGGCCTGCAACGTGCGCGCTTCCTGCCGGCCATTGCGCTGATCAAGCAGAACACCGAGATCGTCAACGTCGACAGCGGCGTCGATTATCGTCTGCGTCACCTTGAGCAAGCGGAGCTGTTCCACTTTCCGCTGGATGACGCGTCCCACGAAAGCCTGCGCAAGAGCTTCCGCGCCCTGACGCCGGAATGCACAGCAGCCATCGAAAACGACGTGCTGATGATCGAGAACCGCGAAATCCGTGCCTTGCGCACCTGCGATGACGTGGCCTGGTTCGACTTCCGCGAACTCTGTGATGGCCCGCGCAGCCAGAACGATTACATCGAGCTGGGCAAGATTTTCCACGCCGTGTTGCTCAGCGGTGTCGAGCAGATGAGCGTCACCACCGACGACATCGCCCGACGCTTTATCAACATGGTCGACGAGTTCTACGACCGCAACGTGAAGCTGATCATTTCAGCTGAAGTCGAGCTCAAAGACCTCTACACCGGCGGTCGCCTGAACTTCGAGTTCCAGCGCACCCTTAGCCGTTTGCTGGAAATGCAGTCCCACGAATTCCTGTCCCGGGCGCACAAGCCGTAGGATATTTCGGAAATGAAAAAGGGCCTGCATTTGCAGGCCCTTTTTTATATCCAGAATTCACCGCAAACCCTTTAGGAGTGAGCCTGCTCGCGATAGCGTCCGTCCATACAGCATTGATGTGGCTGACACACCGCTATCGCGAGCAGGCTCACTCCTACATGGGTTTTGTGTGTGGATAGAGAACTACGCCGCTTGCTGGAACTGCTGTCGATACTGGTTCGGCGACAGTTCAGTGTGCTGGCGGAACAGCCGAGCGAAGAAACTCGCATCGTCGTAACCGACTTCATAACTGATGGTCTTGATGCTCTTGCGGCTGCCGGACAGCAGGCCCTTGGCCGTCTCGATGCGCAGGCGTTGCAAGTAATGCAGCGGCTTGTCGCCGGTGGCGGTCTGGAAGCGTCGCATGAAATTACGGATGCTCATGCCGTGTTCGCGAGCCACGTCTTCGAAGCGGAATTTGTCGGCGAAGTGTTCTTCGAGCCAGTGCTGGATCTGCAGGATGATCACATCCTGGTGCAGCTTCTGACCGCCGAAACCGATTCGGCCCGGCGAGTAGCTGCGCTGCACTTCATAAAGAATGTCCCGCGCCACGGCCTGAGATACGTTGGCGCCGCAGAAGCGTTCGATCAGATAAATGTAAAGGTCGCAGGCCGATGTGGTGCCGCCCGCGCAATACAGGTTGTCGGCATCGGTCAGGTGTTTGTCCTGATTGAGCTGCACCCGTGGGAAGCGTTCGGCAAACGCATTGAAGAAGCGCCAGTAAGTGGTCGCTTCCTTGCCATCGAGCAGCCCGGCCTCGGCCAGCCAGAACACCCCGGTGGCTTCGCCGCAGAGCACTGCGCCGCGAGCATGTTGCTGACGCAGCCAGGGCAGGACCTGTGGATAACGTTGGCAAAGGGTGTCGAAGTCGTCCCAGAAGGCTGGAAGGACAATGATGTCGGCGTTTTCCAGGCCGCCGTCCACCGGCATGATCACGTCACTGAAGCTGTTTACCGGTTTGCCGTCGGGGCTGACCAGGCGGGTTTCGAACGCCGGAGTCAGGCCTTGGCCCAGTTGTTTGCCGTAACGCAGGCTGGCCAGGTGGAAGAAATCTTTGGCTTGCATGAGGGTGGAAGCGAAAACCCGGTCGATAGCCAGGATGCTGACGCGCCGCAGGGGCGTGGAGACTTGGTTAGACATAATTCAACTTTATTCTTATAGGGGAAAGTGGTCACCAGACGGCTGGATCGTCTTATTTTTTGTCGGATGTGTCCAGTGTCCTGTATCGGATGCGAGGCATAGTCTCTGAAGGTCAATTCCGGCTAACAACAACGACAGGTGCCGCATGATCCCCAGAACCTTGTTCAGTTCCGAGCACGAACTTTTTCGCGACAGCGTGCGAACGTTCCTCGAAAAAGAGGCCGTGCCGTTCCATGGTCAGTGGGAAAAACAAGGCTATATCGACCGCAAACTCTGGAACAAGGCAGGGGAGGCGGGGATGCTCTGTTCGCATCTGCCGGAAGAGTACGGCGGCCTGGGGGCGGACTTTCTCTACAGCGCGGTGGTGATCGAAGAGATCGGTCGTCTCGGTCTGACCGGTATCGGTTTTTCCCTGCATTCGGACATCGTCGCGCCGTACATCCTGCATTACGGCAGTGAAGCGCTGAAACACAAATACCTGCCGAAGCTGGTGTCCGGTGAGATGGTTACGGCGATTGCCATGACCGAGCCGGGTGCCGGTTCCGACCTGCAAGGGGTGAAAACCACGGCGGTGCTCGATGGCGACGAGTATGTGATCAACGGTTCGAAGACATTCATTACCAACGGCTATTTGGCGGACCTGGTGATTGTCGTGGCCAAGACCGATCCGAAGGCCGGCGCGAAAGGCACCAGCCTGTTTCTGGTGGAGGCCGACACCCCAGGCTTCGCCAAGGGCAAGCGTCTGGAAAAAGTCGGCATGAAGGCTCAGGACACTTCGGAACTGTTCTTCCAGGACGTTCGGGTGCCCAAGGAAAACCTGTTGGGGCAGGCCGGGATGGGCTTTGCGTACCTGATGCAGGAATTGCCTCAAGAGCGTCTTACCGTTGCTATCGGCGGGCTGGCTTCGGCTGAAGCTGCGTTGCAATGGACGCTGGAGTACACCCGTGAGCGCAAGGCATTCGGCAAGGCGATCGCCGACTTCCAGAACACCCGCTTCAAACTGGCGGAGATGGCGACCGAAATTCAGATCGGTCGGGTCTTTGTCGATCGCTGTCTGGAACTGCACCTGCAAGGCAAGCTCGACGTGCCGACCGCGGCGATGGCCAAGTATTGGGGCACCGACCTGCAATGCAAGGTACTCGACGAGTGCGTGCAGTTGCATGGCGGCTACGGTTTCATGTGGGAATACCCGATCGCCCGGGCGTGGGCGGATGCGCGGGTGCAGCGGATTTATGCGGGGACCAATGAAATCATGAAGGAGATTATTGCGCGGTCGCTTTGACCTTGCGGTGACTGTTAGGCCGCCATCGCGAACAGGCTCACTCCCACAGGGATTGCGCAAAACCTGTGGGAGCGAGCCTGCTCGCGAATGGGTCTATGAGTCAATCAAGGAGCCGGGTTCGGGTGATCCTTGTGAATCGCCTCGATTCCTTCCAGTACTTCATCCGACAGCTTCAACTCGAAGCTCGCTAAATTGCTTTCAAGCTGCTCCATCGTCGTCGCGCCAATGATATTGCTGGTCACAAATGGCTGCTGAGTGACAAACGCCAACGCCATTTGCGCCGGGTCCAGGCCGTGTTCGCGCGCCAGTGCCACATAACGGCCGCACGCTGCTTCCGACTGCGGGTTGAAATAGCGGCTGAAGCGGCTGTAGAGACTCAGGCGGCCTTTAGGCGGACGCGCGCCACCTTCGTACTTGCCCGACAGGAAACCGAACGCCAGCGGCGAATAGGCGAGCAGGCCGCATTGTTCACGGATGGCGATTTCCGCCAGGCCGACTTCGAAGCTGCGGTTGAGCAGGTTGTACGGGTTCTGGATCGACACCGCGCGCGGCCAGCCACGGGCTTCCGCCAGGGCGAGGAAGCGCATGGTGCCCCATGGTGTTTCATTGGACAGGCCAATGTGGCGGATCTTGCCGGCCTTGACCTGTTCGTCCAGCGCTTCGAGGGTGTCTTCCAGTGGCGTGAGGTTGGCCTCAGTTATGTGTTTGTAGCCGAGCTGACCGAAGAAATTGGTGCTGCGCTCCGGCCAATGCAACTGGTAGAGGTCGATGTAGTCGGTCTGCAAGCGCTTGAGGCTGGCGTCCACGGCTTCGGTGATGTGCTGGCGGTTGTGCCGCAGGTTTTTGTCGCGGATGTAGTCGATGGTGTTGCCGGGGCCGGCGATCTTGCTGGCCAGGATCCAGTCGGCACGATCACCGCGGCTTTTGAAGTAATTGCCGATGTAGCGCTCGGTGGTGGCGTAGGTTTCGGCCTTGGGCGGCACCGGGTACATCTCGGCGGTATCGATGAAATTGATCCCGGCACTCTTGGCCCGCTCAATCTGGGCGAAGGCTTCAGCCTCGCTGTTTTGCTCGCCCCAGGTCATGGTTCCGAGGCAGATGGCACTCACGTTCAGATTGGTTCGGCCTAGCTGTCGATAGTCCATCGGGTGCTCCTTGGGCAAAACAATCATAAAAGCAGGTTGAATTATTTTTCGCAATCTGCATAATTGCGCACCTCTTTCTGCAGTGGAAGTGATGCGCCGCCGCCGAAGAATCTTGCCGTTGAACGGACGCGCCGACCCGAGCCCCCGAAAGCGTCTGTATCCGGCTGCCTTTGACTTGTCAAAGTACGCACTATTCAGTAAGATCCGCCGTCTAATTTACAGGGCGGCCCCTGAGGCTATAAAGAATGAAAACTTTTACTGCTAAACCGGAAACAGTACAGCGCGACTGGTTTGTCGTCGACGCTGCAGGTCAGACCCTGGGTCGTCTGGCCACCGAAATCGCGAGCCGTCTGCGTGGCAAGCATAAAGCTGAGTACACTCCTCACGTTGACACCGGCGATTACATCGTCGTTATCAATGCCGAGCAGATTCGTGTAACCGGTGCTAAAACCACCGACAAAATCTACTACTCCCACTCCGGTTTCCCGGGCGGCATCAAGTCGATCAACTTTGAAAAGCTGATCGCTAAAGCCCCTGAGCGCGTGATCGAGACCGCGGTCAAAGGCATGCTGCCTAAGAACCCGCTGGGTCGCGACATGTATCGTAAGCTGAAAGTCTATGCGGGCGCTGTACACCCTCATACTGCTCAGCAGCCCCAAGAACTGAAGTTTTAACGGAATAGTTCATTATGTCGGCGACTCAAAATTACGGCACTGGCCGTCGCAAGACCGCAACCGCACGCGTTTTCCTGCGTCCGGGTACTGGTAACATCTCCATCAACAACCGCACCCTGGAAAATTTCTTCGGCCGCGAAACTGCCCGCATGGTAGTTCGTCAGCCGCTGGAACTGACTGAGACTGTCGAGAAATTCGACATCTACGTCACCGTGATCGGTGGTGGTGTAAGTGGTCAAGCTGGCGCAATCCGCCACGGTATCACTCGCGCACTGATGCAGTACGACGAAACCCTGCGTGGCGCTCTGCGCAAAGCTGGCTTCGTTACTCGCGATGCACGTGAAGTTGAACGTAAGAAAGTTGGTCTGCGTAAAGCGCGTAAGCGTCCGCAGTACTCGAAGCGTTAATTCGCTTTTACGTTCAAGAAGAACGCCCAGTTTCCTCGCGAAGCTGGGCGTTTTTTTATGGGCGCGATTTATTAAAGAATTGCTCTGTGACAACTTGCCACAGCCGTAGAAGCCCTATACTGCAAGGCTTGGCAGTGGAGCCCCTCGGTAATTACCTTGTCAGAATTGGGGCTTTTCATTACCATTCGGCAAAATTTTTATAAGTTCAGATTTTTACTTAGTAGACGCCTGATTTAACAGGCCACAAAGCTGATGGGAGAGGACTGAATGAGCAATGACGGCGTGAATGCAGGCCGGCGTCGCTTCTTGGTAGCAGCCACATCCGTGGTGGGTGCTGCAGGAGCGGTGGGGGCTGCGGTCCCGTTCGTGGGGTCATGGTTTCCCAGTGCCAAGGCGAAAGCCGCAGGTGCACCGGTGAAGGTGAATGTCAGCAAAATCGAGCCAGGCCAGCAGATGATTGCTGAGTGGCGCGGTCAGCCGGTGTTCATTGTCCGCCGAACCGCGGAAATCCTGGGGAATCTGAAAAAGATCGAGGGCCAGCTGTCTGACCCGACCTCCAAGAACTCGACACAACCGACCTACGTTGATCCAGAAACGCGTTCGATCAAGCCAGAGGTTCTGCTGCTGATCGGTATCTGCACGCACCTGGGTTGCTCGCCGACCTTCCGTCCAGAAGTGGCACCTGCGGATCTGGGCAAGGACTGGGTAGGTGGTTATTTCTGCCCTTGCCACGGTTCCCACTACGATCTGGCTGGCCGCGTCTACAAGTCGCAACCTGCGCCTTTGAACCTGCCAGTTCCCCCGCATTCCTATGAGACCGATGACATCATTGTCATTGGCGTCGATACGGAGAAAGCGTGATGAGCAAGTTCATGGATTGGGTTGATGCGCGCTTTCCCGCGACGAAAATGTGGGAAGACCATCTCAGCAAGTACTACGCCCCGAAGAACTTCAACTTCTTCTATTTCTTTGGCTCCCTGGCACTGCTCGTTCTGGTCAACCAGATCGTTACCGGTGTCTGGCTGACCATGAGCTACACCCCGTCGGCGGAAGAAGCGTTTGCTTCTGTCGAATACATCATGCGCGACGTCGAGTACGGCTCGATCCTGCGTCTGCTCCACTCCACTGGCGCTTCGGCGTTCTTCATCGTGGTCTATCTGCACATGTTCCGTGGCTTGCTCTACGGTTCGTACCAGAAGCCGCGTGAGCTGGTGTGGGTCTTCGGCATGCTGATCTACCTGGCGCTGATGGCTGAAGCCTTCATGGGTTACCTGCTGCCGTGGGGTCAGATGTCCTACTGGGGCGCCCAGGTGATCATCTCGCTGTTCGGTGCGATCCCTGTCATCGGCAACGACCTGACTCAGTGGATCCGTGGTGACTACCTGATTTCCGGTATCACCCTGAACCGCTTCTTCGCCCTGCACGTTGTGGCCTTGCCGATCGTGATCCTCGGTCTGGTGGTGCTGCACGTTCTGGCGCTGCACGAAGTCGGTTCGAACAACCCGGACGGCGTGGACATCAAGAAATTCAAAGACGAAAACGGCGTACCGCTGGACGGCATTGCCTTCCACCCGTACTACACCGTGAAAGATATCGTCGGCGTGGTGGTGTTCCTGTTCATCTTCTGTTCGATCGTGTTCTTCTTCCCGGAAATGGGTGGTTATTTCCTCGAGAAGCCGAACTTTGAAGTGGCGAACGCCTTCAAGACGCCAGAACACATTGCTCCGGTCTGGTACTTCACCCCGTTCTACGCGATTCTGCGGGCGATTCCGGACAAGCTCCTGGGCGTTATCGCCATGGGCGCGGCCATCGCTGTGCTGTTCGTCCTGCCATGGCTCGATCGTAGCCCGGTCAAGTCGATGCGTTACAAAGGCTGGCTGAGCAAGATCTGGCTCTGGGTGTTCTGCATCTCGTTCGTGATCCTGGGCGTGCTGGGCGTACTGGCCCCAACCCCTGAGCGGACGTTGCTGTCGCAGGTATGTACCTTACTGTACTTCGCCTACTTCATTCTGATGCCGTTCTACACCAGGCTCGAGAAGACCAAACCGGTTCCGGAAAGGGTGACTGGCTGATGAAAAAGCTATTTGCTGTACTGATTCTTGCTGCTTTGCCTGTGCTGTCCTTCGCAGCCGAACACGGTGGTCCTGAGCTGGAAAAGGTCGATATCGACGTTTCCGACAAGGCTGCCATGCAGGATGGCGCACGTACATTCGCCAACTACTGCATGGGCTGTCACAGCGCCAAGTTCCAGCGTTACGAGCGTGTCGCCGATGACTTGGGCATTCCGCACGACCTGATGCTCTCGAAGCTGGTGTTCACCGGCGCCAAGATCGGCGACCACATGAGCATCGGCATGCAGCCGGCTGACGCCAAGACCTGGTTCGGTGCGGCTCCGCCCGACCTGACCCTGGTCGCTCGCGTTCGTGGCACTGACTGGCTCTACGGTTACCTGAAATCTTTCTACGAAGACCCATCGCGTCCTTGGGGCGTGAACAACAAGGTGTTCCCGAACGTCGGGATGCCTAACGTTCTGGTCGGCCTGCAGGGTCGTCAGGTGGTAGGCTGTAAACAAGTTCAAATCGTCGAAGACGGCAAGAAGCAATACGATCCGCTGACCGGCACGGCTTTGACGCATGAAGCCTGCGACCAGCTGACCATACTGCCAAAAACCGGCACGCTGAACGAAGAGCAGTTCGACGAGAAGGTCAAGAACCTGGTGACCTTCCTGGCCTACTCGGCCAACCCGGTGAAGCTGCAGCATCAGCGCATCGGTACCTATGTGTTGCTGTACCTGGCGTTCTTCTTCGTATTCGCATACTTGCTCAAGCGTGAATACTGGAAAGACGTCCATTGATATTGCTGTAAAATTGCTGTCAATCGCGCGCGCCCAAGGGCGTCTCTGAAGGTGTAACGAGCCTGGTGATCCAGGCGTTACGAGAGGCGCCCTCTGGGCGCGCGCGTTTTTCCGTTTCCGATAATTTCAACAAGCGAGGAGGACCGCCATGGGCGTGACCAATCGGTTGGCCTGTTACTCCGACCCCGCCGACCACTATTCCCACCGAGTGCGTATCGTACTTGCAGAGAAGGGTGTCAGCGCCGAGATCATTTACGTGGAAGCTGGTCGCCAGCCGCCTAAACTGATTGAAGTGAACCCTTACGGCAGCTTGCCCACCCTGGTCGATCGTGACCTGGCGTTGTGGGAGTCGACCGTGGTGATGGAATATCTGGATGAGCGTTACCCGCACCCGCCTTTGCTGCCGGTTTATCCAGTGGCGCGTGCCAACAGCCGTCTGCTGATTCATCGTATTCAGCGTGACTGGTGTGGTCTGGTGGATCTGATCCTGGATTCGAAGACCAAGGAAGCAGCCCGTGTTGTGGCTCGTAAAGAGCTGCGCGAAAGCCTGACTGGTGTGTCGCCGTTGTTCGCCGACAAGCCGTTTTTCCTCAGTGAGGAACAAAGCCTGGTGGATTGCTGCCTACTACCAATACTCTGGCGATTGCCGATCCTGGGTATAGAACTGCCGCGGCCTGCCAAGCCGCTGCTTGATTACATGGAGCGCTCGTTTGCGCGTGAGGCTTTCCAGGCGAGTCTGTCTGGTGTCGAACGCGATATGCGCTAAGGCTTAAGGAGCCGCTATGAACTCCAGTCGACCTTATCTGGTCCGCGCGCTCTACGAGTGGATTGTGGACAACGATTGCACCCCGCACATGCTGGTCAATTCCGAGTATCCGTCGGTGCAGGTGCCTCAGGGTTTTGCCAGTGACGGACAGATTGTCCTGAACGTATCGCCGGCAGCCGTGCGTCATCTGCACATGGACAACGAAGCGGTCAGCTTCGAAGGGCGCTTCGGTGGCGTACCGCACACCCTGTACGTGCCTATCGCGTCGATCCTGGGCATTTACGCCCGGGAGAACGGTCAGGGCATGGTGTTCGATCTGGAATCGCCTATGGAAGACGAGGAAGAGATCGAGCCGGATGACGATATTCCGCCACCCGACAGCGAGCCGCCGCGTCCCAGCGGTCGACCGAGTTTGAAGGTGGTGAAGTAATAAAAAAGGCGATCCGAAAGGATCGCCTTTTTTATTACTGTAGGAGTGAGCCTGCTCGCGATGGCGGTCTCAAGGACACCATCGCAAGCAGTGCTCCTGCAGGATCAGTCAATGTACTCAAACAACTTCACAATCTTCTGCACACCGGAAACGCCTTGCACCAGGTTGGTCGCTTGGGCAGCTTCCTGTTTTGTCAGCAGACCCAGCAGGTAGACGATGCCGTTCTCGGTGACAACCTTGATGCGCGAGCCCGGAATGTTCGGGTCGGTGAGCATCTGGGTCTTGATCTTGGAGGTCAGCCAGGTGTCGTTCTGCCGGGCAAGGAAGCCGGAAGGTGGCAGGACTTGCAGTTCGTTGTGGACTGTCTTCACCCGCTGAACAGCTGCAGCGGCCTGTTCGGCTTTGGCCTTGAGGTCTGCGCGCGGGGTTTGCCCGGCAAGCAGCACGACGCCATTGAAGCTGGTGACGACGATGTGCGAGTCGTTATCCAGCGCTGGATCGGCCTTGGCGATGTTCACGCCGACCTTGGTGTCGATCAGAGAGTCGTCGATCTTGCTGCCGAAGGTGCGGGTGCCGCGGTCATCTTCAATCGGTGCTTCACGGCTGGCGTTAACCACTGAGGTGCAGCCGCTGATGCCGAGGCACAGGGTCAAGGCCAGAAGGCCTAGGCGATTAGGGGTCATTCTTCACTCCCGAACAGTTGGCTGTCGATCAAATCGCAAAGGCAATGGATCGCCAGCAGGTGGACTTCCTGAATACGTGCGGTGACGTTGGCCGGTACGCGAATCTCGACGTCCTCAGGCAATAGCAGCGACGCCATGCCGCCGCCATCGCGACCGGTCAATGCTACGACAATCATTTCGCGGTCATGTGCGGCCTGGATCGCTTGAATAATGTTTGCCGAGTTGCCGCTGGTGGAAATCGCCAGCAATACGTCCCCCGGCTGGCCGAGGGCGCGGATCTGTTTGGAGAAGATTTCGTTGTAGCTGTAGTCGTTGGCGATCGAGGTGATCGTCGAGCTGTCGGTGGTCAGCGCGATGGCTGGCAGGCTCGGACGCTCGCGTTCGAAACGGTTGAGCAGCTCGGACGAGAAGTGCTGGGCATCACCGGCAGAGCCGCCGTTGCCACAGGACAGCATTTTGCCTTCGTTGAGCAGGGCGTTGACCATCACCTGGCTGGCTTGCTCGATGTGCGGTGCAAGTACGTCCATCGCCATTTGCTTGGTATCGATACTGGCCTGAAAAAGCTGGCGAATTCGGGATTGCATGTCCATCTGTGTGACCTTAATTAGCGCGGCTACTCGGCACATGAATGTGCAGCCCGCAAAGCAAAGAGCAAAAGTGTTGGGTGAAAGTGTCCGGTTCGAGGTGCTCGCGATCAGCTGTCGAAGGCATTTTGCAACCAATTCAACTGATCGAGGTTGCTGTCGATGGCAACCACGTCGAAACGGCAAGGGGAATTGGCCCAGCGCGACTCGCGCTGAAGAAAATACTGCGCGGCAAATATCAGCTTCTGCCGTTTGCGCTCATCAATGCTATCGAGCGCGCCACCCCATTGAGTGTTTTTTCTGTAGCGGACTTCAACGAATACTACTGTATCGCCATCAAGCATGACCAGATCAAGCTCGCCGCGTTTACACAACCAGTTCTGCGCCAGCAGGCGCAGACCCTGTTGTTGTAGATGCTCGAGCGCATGTCGCTCGGCATCTTTACCGCTTTGTTGGCGTGACCTGTCGGGCATCAGCGTGCGGTGTCCGGCAGGCGTTGAACCTGGCCGCTCACGAACTGTGCCCACGGCAACTGACGCACGACACGCTGGTTTGCAGTCATGCCCAGGCTGCCCGATTGACCTTCGATGCGGCTGTCCGGCAAGGCCTTGAGTTGACCCAGGCGTGGTGCCAGGCGATAGGCATCAACACCCATCGCGTATAGACGACCCAGGCTGCCGGCAGCTTGTGGCCATTGAGCGGTGACCTGTTTGCGCAGTGGGTCGTTGGCCTCCAGCAACCATGGGGTTTCGCAGAAGCGAATGCCGTTCATGTCGTTGTACTGATTCACATCACCGCTGGCGCTGAACACGTGGGAGGTCGCGTAAACCGGCACGTCGCCGGCGTACTGGAAGTTCAGGGTTGGCTTGATCTGCTGGGCTTGCTGAGGCGTTGCAGCCAGGAAGATGAACTCGATGTCCTGGCGACGCGAAGGCTGGGCAGCTACCTGCCCGCCAACGGTGCTTTGCAGGCTCTTGGCACGACCTTCGCTCTGACGCAGCTGGAACATGTCGGCAATCTGCTGGGCCAGTTGAACCGGTTGGTCGACACGTTCGGTAGCGACGATGCTGCCACCGTTAGCCTGCCAATCCTGGCTGAACGCTCTCAGCACGCGATCGCCCCATTCGCCTTTCGGCACCATGATGGCTGCGCGATGCAGGCCATCGGCGCGAGCGCGACGCGAGACTTCACGAGCTTCGTCTTCAGCAGCCAGACCAAACTGGAACAGTTGGGCCGGGCCCTGTTCGCCTTCGCTGTAATTCAGCGCCAGGGTGGTGATCGGCAGTTGCGGGCGAGCGCTGAGCTGTTTGACCAGCGGTTTCTCCAGCGGGCCTACGACCAGTTGCACGCCATCGGCCTGAGCCTTGCGGTAGAACTCGTCCATCGAAGTGAGTTTCGAGCTGTCATAGAACTCGATGGCTGGCGGCTTCTGCCCGGCTTGTTGGGCCTGGTAGTGAGCAGCCATGAAACCTTCGCGCAGTGCTTTGCCGACCGACGCCAGCGGGCCGTCTTGTGGCAGCAGCAGGGCGATTTTGCTCAGGGGCTGGCTGGCCAGGTCCTTGAGCTTGGTCAGTGGCAACGGCAATTGAATGGCGGCCGGGTGCTTTGGATTCTGTGCGCGCCAGTTGTCGATCGCGGCTTGCTGCTGTTCCAGGGTGCCGGCAGTTTTCACCGCCAGCGCCAGGCCCATCCAGCCGCCGAGGTCGTCGGTGGCGCTCGGCTGCAATTGATCGGTCGGCAGCGAGGCGATCAGGGTCCAGATCGCTTCGTGGTTTTTGCTTGCCGCTTCACCTTCGAGCATTGGCGCAATAAAGATGCGTTCCCGTGCGGCAGCCAGCGTCTGGCCATCGGCTTCAAGGGCGCGGGCATGGACGGTGCCGGTGCGAACCTGTTGCTCGACCGGCAGTTCGCTCAGGCGTTGCAGGCTCGGATGACTCAAGGCAGTCAGCGCCGCTTTGGGCTGATTGCGAACCATGGCCAGTTCAGCCGCCAGGGTGCTGGCGAAAACCTGTTGGCCAGGCTTGAGTGTTTCGACGGGGACTTGTTGCAGGATTTGCGCGGACTGGCCGGCATTCCCTTGACGATAGGCCAGGTCTGCCGCGCTCAGGCGCAACAGGGAGGCTTTTTCCGGGTCTTTGCTTTGAGCGGCCTGTGCGAGCAACTGCTCGATACTGGCGTCCGGGGTCCGTGGAAGTTCGCCAAGGCTGGAGGAGGGCGAGCTGGCGCAAGCCGCCAGCAAGGCAGCGAGGCAGAGGGCAGTGAACAGCCGCAGGCAAGCGATCATGTAGTGTTCCTGATACTCGATCAAATTAGCGTGGAATTGTACCCAAGCACTGGCCGGGGCGCGATGTTACTGGTGTGAATCGATCAATTTAGCTCGTGCAAATGTTGCGGCACTGCACAAAAGGGCGCAAAACCGTGGGTTGCTTGCACGATCGCGAACGTCTCGACGCGCTACAATGGCGGCTTTTACCGATCATGAGGTGTGCGCTTTGACTGCTCCAGGTGCTTTGAATTCCGCTGCTGGCTCGCTTTATGTGGTGGCGACGCCCATCGGCAACCTGGACGACATCAGTGCGCGTGCACTGAAAATCCTGCGCGAGGTCGCCTTGATCGCTGCCGAAGATACCCGTCACTCTCAGCGATTGATGCAACATTTCGGCATTCCTACGCCGCTGGCAGCCTGTCATGAACACAATGAGCGGGATGAAGGTAGCCGCTTTATCACTCGCTTGCTCGCCGGTGACGATGTGGCGCTGATTTCCGATGCCGGCACGCCGTTGATTTCCGATCCGGGTTATCACCTCGTGCGTCAGGCTCGTGCTGCGGGTATCAATGTGGTGCCGGTTCCGGGTGCCTGCGCATTGATCGCGGCGTTGTCGGCGGCGGGGTTGCCGTCGGACCGTTTCATCTTCGAAGGCTTCCTGCCGGCCAAGGCTGTCGGTCGGCGCGCCCGTCTTGAGTTGGTAAAGGAAGAACCGCGCACGCTGATTTTTTATGAGGCGCCACACCGCATCCTTGAATGTCTGCAAGACATGGAGCTGGTATTCGGTGGGGAGCGCCCGGCTTTGCTGGCCCGTGAAATCACTAAAACCTTTGAAACCCTTAAGGGCTTGCCACTGGCCGAGTTGCGCGAGTTCGTCGAGTCAGACAGCAATCAGCAGCGCGGTGAATGCGTGGTGTTGGTGGCGGGTTGGTCTGCCCCCGAGACCGAGGACGCCGTCAGCAGTGAGGCCATGCGCATTCTGAATCTGTTGCTTGAAGAAATGCCGCTCAAGCGAGCCGCAGCGTTGGCGGCGCAAATTACCGGCGAGCGCAAGAATGTGCTTTATCAGGTCGCGCTGGATAAACAGAAGGGCGAGTGAAAACCGACGTACAGGCGCAGCCCAAGGCGTTTAGCGCTTGTCCTTCGGCCGCTCTGCCGTTAATCTTCGCGGCGGAGAGTCGATCGGACAGTCGCTGCCCTCTATGAGAATTAGGGGGGGGAGGAAAGTCCGGGCTCCATAGGGCGAAGTGCCAGGTAATGCCTGGGAGGCGTGAGCCTACGGAAAGTGCCACAGAAAATAACCGCCTAAGCGCTTCGGCGCCGGTAAGGGTGAAAAGGTGCGGTAAGAGCGCACCGCGCGACTGGCAACAGTTCGTGGCTAGGTAAACCCCACTTGGAGCAAGACCAAATAGGGTCCCAAGGCGTGGCCCGCGCTGGGACCGGGTAGGTTGCTAAAGATGTCCAGTGATGGCCATCGTAGACGAATGACTGTTCAAGACAGAACCCGGCTTACAGATCGACTCTCCACCTTTTTTCTACCCTCTGCTTAAATCATTGAGCAGGGCGCTGGTGATGGCAATTCCCCTCCTTACACAATCGTCGCAGAAGCACTTTCGTAATACCGAAAAAATCTTACTCTTAATAAATTACTTTAACTTTCGAGCGCAGCCATCAGTGCTGGTTCAAGTTATTGAGCTGGATGACACGTCTGATTCTCCTTACCCCTCCTAATACGCTCCTAAATCTCAGTTCTGTAAGGGTTTTCCTTTAATCCGCGCCTTGACGGTGCGGTGGCCGCATTCCTATAGTGTGCACAAGTGGCGGAAAGTGGCATGAAGTGGGTTTTTTGAACTCAAAACGCTAATATTTGGAGAAACGCTGTCGTGTTTCGCGGAGCTAACGCTATCAGTCTCGACGCAAAGGGCCGTCTCGCTATGCCGAGCCGGTACCGTGACGAGCTCGTTTCGCGTAGTTCCGGGCAGTTAATCGTCACCATTGATGCCGTTGATCCGTGTTTGTGTGTTTACCCCCTCGATGAGTGGGAAATTATTGAAACCAAACTGCGCACACTCCCTTCGTTTAGCGAAGAGAGCCGCCGCCTGCAACGTTTACTGATCGGTAATGCCGTCGACCTCGAGCTCGATGGCAGTGGTCGTTTTCTGGTTCCGCCGCGTCTTCGTGAATATGCCAAGTTGGATAAGCGCGCGATGTTGGTAGGCCAACTGAACAAGTTCCAATTGTGGGACGAGGATGCCTGGGATGCGGTTTCTGCCGCTGACCTGGCTGCCATTCAACAACCGGGCGCCCTGCCTGATGAACTGCGTGATTTGATCCTGTGACTATTGATAGCGGCTTTAACCACATCACCGTACTGCTTGACGAAGCCGTGGAGGCTCTCGCCGTACGTCCTGATGGCTGCTATCTGGACGGTACGTTCGGGCGTGGCGGACACAGTCGATTGATCCTCAGCCAGCTCGGCCCCGATGGTCGGGTACTCGGATTCGACAAGGATCCTCAAGCGATTGCCACCGGGCAAACGCTAGCGGCCGAAGACGGCCGCTTTGTCGTTGTGCAGCGCAGCTTTGCCGAGCTCGGTTCGGAAGTCGCCGAACGGGGTCTGGCCGGCAAGGTCAGCGGCGTTTTGCTCGACCTCGGCGTGTCCTCGCCGCAGCTCGACGACCCTGAACGCGGCTTCAGTTTTCTCAATGATGGCCCGCTGGACATGCGCATGGATCCGTCCCGCGGGATCAGCGCTGCCGAATTCGTCAACACCGCCCCTGTGGAAGAAATCGCCCGGGTGTTCAAGCAATACGGCGAAGAACGTTTCTCCGGCCGCATGGCCCGTGCCGTGGCCGAGCGTCGCGACATCAAGCCGTTCGAGCGCACCGCCGATCTGGCTGAAGTCCTGAAAGTCGCCAACCCTGCATGGGAAAAGGGCAAAAACCCGGCAACCCGTGCGTTCCAGGGCTTGCGCATTCACGTCAACAACGAACTGGGTGATCTGGAAGCCGGCCTCGAAGCCGCGCTGGAATGCCTGGAAGTCGGCGGCCGTCTGGTCGTCATCAGCTTCCACTCGCTGGAAGACCGCATCGTCAAACTGTTCATGCGCAAACTGGTGAAAGGCGAAGCCGACAACCTGCCGCGCAACCTGCCGGTCCGTCACGTCGCCTTCGAACCCATTATCAAAATCCATGGCAAAGCGCAGTCCGCCTCCGAGGCCGAACTCAAAGCCAACCCACGCTCCCGTAGCGCCGTCATGCGCGTCGCGGAGAAGCTGCGGTGAGCAAGCTTTTCGCCAAGCCACTTCCCGGCGGAAGCTTTTTCATGCTGCTGCTGTTTATTGGCGTGCTCGTGTCGGCCATCGGCGTTTCCTACAGCGCCCACTGGAACCGTCAACTGTTGAACTCGTTGTACAACGAGCTGAGCGTGCGCGACAAGGCGCAAGCGGAATGGGGCCGTTTGATTCTCGAACAGAGCACCTGGACTGCCCACAGCCGTATCGAAGTCCTGGCGACCGAGCAACTGAAGATGCGCATTCCTGGCGCCGCTGAAGTGCAGATGGTGGCGCCATGATGAAACTCGAGGGCGCACTCTTTCCATGGCGGTTCCGCCTGGTGCTGGGTTTGCTCGGCGTCATGGTCGTGGCGATTGCCTGGCGCATTATCGATCTGCAGGTCGTCGACCGTGCCTTTCTTAAAGGTCAGGGCGATGCGCGCAGTGTCCGTCATATTCCGATTCCGGCTCACCGTGGTCTGATCACCGACCGTAACGGCGAGCCTTTGGCTGTGAGTACCCCAGTCACCACTCTTTGGGCCAATGCCAAGGAAATGCAAACGGCCAAAGAGAAGTGGCCTGCACTGGCGGCTGCCCTGGGGCAGGACCCGAAAGCCCTGGCCGAACGTCTTGAAGCCCAGGCCAACAAAGAATTCATTTACCTGGTGCGCGGGCTGACCCCCGAGCAGGGCCAGTCCGTGCTCGATCTGAAAGTGCCGGGCGTTTATGGCATCGAAGAATTTCGTCGTTTCTACCCGGCCGGTGAAGTCACTGCCCATATGGTCGGTTTTACCGACATCGATGACCACGGTCGTGAAGGCGTCGAGCTGGCCTACGACGAATGGCTGGCTGGGGTCCCCGGCAAGCGACAGGTGATCAAGGATCGGCGTGGCCGACTTATCAAGGATGTTCAGGTCACCAAAAACGCCAAGGCCGGAAAGCCCTTGGCGTTGTCCATTGATCTGCGTCTGCAATACCTGGCCAACCGTGAACTGCGTAACGCGATCATCGAGAACGGCGCCAAGGCCGGCAGCCTGGTGATCATGGACGTGAAGAGCGGCGAGATCCTCGCCATGGTCAATCAGCCGACCTACAACCCGAACAACCGTCGCAACCTGCAACCGGCGATGATGCGTAACCGCGCGATGATCGACGTGTTCGAACCGGGTTCGACCATGAAAGCGATTTCCATGAGCGCCGCGATTGAAACCGGGCGCTGGAAGCCGACCGATACCGTCGAGGTTTATCCGGGCACCTTGCAGATTGGTAAATACACCATCAAGGACGTCTCCAAGAGCGAAGGTCCGGTGCTCGACCTGACTGGCATCCTGATCAACTCCAGTAACGTCGGCATGAGTAAGGTCGCCTTCGATATCGGCGGCGAAACTATTTTCCGTCTGGCGCAAAAAGTCGGCCTCGGCCAGGACACCGGCCTGGGCTTCCCGGGCGAGCGCGTCGGCAACCTGCCGAACTACCGCGAATGGCGCAAGGCTGAAACCGCCACGCTGTCGTACGGCTACGGTATCTCGGTGACCGCGATCCAGTTGGTCCACGCCTTCTCGGCCCTGGCCAACAATGGTCGCCTCGCGCCGCTGACCCTGATCAAAACCGACAAGGCGCCGCAAACCACACAGGTATTGCCGGAAGCTGTCGCGAAAACCATGCAAACCATGCTGCAACAAGTGATCGAAGCGCCGCGCGGTGTATTCCGTGCGCAAGTGCCGGCGTATCACGTGGGCGGCAAGTCCGGTACCGCGCGTAAAACGTCGGTCGGCACCAAAGGCTATGCCGAGAATTCCTACCGCTCGCTGTTCGCCGGTTTCGGCCCGATGAACGATCCGCGCTACGCCATCGTGGTGGTGATCGATGAGCCGACCAAAGCCGGTTACTTCGGTGGTCTGGTATCGGCGCCGGTGTTCAGCAAAGTGATGTCCGGGACCTTGCGCCTGATGAACATCACTCCGGACAACCTGCCACCTACTCAACAAGCGAACGCAGCACCGGTCGTTCCGCTGAAAGCCAATGGAGGGCGAGGCTGATGTCTCTGAGTCTGAACAAGATTTTCGCCCACGCCGGCCGCGATCTGTTGATCCGCGAACTGACCCTGGACAGCCGCAACGTGCGGGCTGGCGATCTGTTTCTCGCCGTTCCTGGCGGCAAGTTCGACGGCCGCGCGCACATCGCCGACGCCCTGCAACGCGGCGCTGCCGCTGTGGCGTATGAAGTCGAAGGCGCGACCGTATTGCCGATTACCGATGTGCCGCTGATTCCGGTCAAAGGCCTGGCAGCGCAGCTGTCGGACATCGCCGGGCGTTTTTACGGTGACCCTAGTCGTCACCTGAACCTGATCGGCGTGACCGGCACCAACGGCAAAACCAGTGTGACGCAGTTGGTTGCGCAAGCCTTGGATTTGCTCGGCCAGCACTGCGGCATCGTCGGCACGTTGGGCACCGGTTTCTACGGCGCGCTCGAAAGCGGCTTGCACACCACGCCGAACCCGATCGCCGTGCAAGCGACCCTCGCTGACCTGAAAAAGGCCGGCGCCAAAGCGGTCGCCATGGAGGTTTCTTCCCACGGTCTGGATCAAGGCCGCGTGACCGCGCTGGCGTTCGATGTGGCGGTGATGACCAACCTGTCCCGCGATCACCTGGATTACCACGGCACCATGCAAGCCTACGGCGAAGCCAAGGCCAAGCTGTTTGCCTGGAATGATTTGAAATGCCGGGTGGTCAACCTCGACGACGAGTTCGGCCGCCAACTGGCTGCGGACAAACTCGAATCGCGCCTGATCACCTACAGCCTGGAAGATGCCAGCGCCTACCTCTATTGCCGTGAAGCGCAGTTCGATGACGAAGGTGTGCGCGCCACGTTGGTCACGCCGCAGGGTGAGCATCACTTGCGCAGCACCTTGCTCGGTCGTTTCAACCTGAGCAACGTGCTGGCCGCGGTCGGCGCCTTGCTGGGGCTGGACTACGCGCTGGACGAAATTCTCAAGGTCCTGCCGAAACTCGAAGGCCCGGCCGGACGCATGCAGCGCCTCGGCGGCGGTACTCAGCCGCTGGTGGTGGTCGATTACGCCCACACCCCGGATGCGCTGGAAAAAGTCTTGATGGCCCTGCGTCCTCACGCCAAAGGCCGTTTGCTGTGCCTGTTCGGTTGCGGTGGTGATCGCGATCGCGGCAAACGTCCGCTCATGGCTGAAGTGGTCGAGCGTTTGGCTGACGGCGTGCTGGTGACCGATGACAACCCGCGCACCGAAGATCCGGCAGTGATCTTCGACGACATCCGCGCCGGTTTTACCGCTGTGGATAAAGTTACCTTCGTCGCTGGCCGTGGCCAGGCGATTGCCCAATTGATCGCCAGCGCTTCGGCGGATGACGTGATTGTCCTGGCCGGTAAAGGTCACGAGGACTATCAGGAAATCAACGGCCAGCGTCACGCGTTCTCCGATCTGGTCGAGGCCGATCACGCCTTGACCGCGTGGGAGGTGGCCCATGCTTAAAGCCTTGAAACTGAGCGAACTGACCGGCGCGCTGAATGCCCGTTTGGTCACTGCCGATGCCAGCTTCGACGGCGTCAGCATCGACAGCCGCGCGATCAAGCCAGGCCAGCTCTTTATTGCCCTGACCGGCCCGCGCTTCGATGGTCATGACTACCTCAATGACGTCGCCGCAAAAGGCGCCGTAGCCGCGTTGGTCGAGCGCGAAGTCGCCGACAGCACTCTGCCGCAATTGCTGGTGAAAGATACTCGTCAGGCTCTCGGTCAATTGGGCGCGCTGAACCGTGCTGCTTATACCCACCCGGTTGCGGCCATCACCGGTTCCAGCGGCAAGACCACGGTCAAGGAAATGCTCGCCAGCATCCTGCGCACGCGCGGTCCGGTGTTGGCGACCCGTGGCAACCTGAACAATGATCTCGGCGTTCCGCTGACCCTGCTCGAACTCGCACCGGAACATACCGCTGCGGTGATTGAACTGGGTGCTTCGCGTCTCGGCGAAATTGCCTACACCGTCGGCATGACCAAGCCTCATGTGGCCGTGCTCAACAACGCCGGGACCGCCCACGTCGGCGAGTTCGGCGGGCCGGAAAAAATCGTCGAAGCCAAGGGCGAGATTATTGAAGGGCTGGATGCCGATGGCGTCGCCGTTCTCAATCTTGACGACAAGGCGTTTGACATCTGGAAGACCCGCGCTGCCGGCCGCAAAGTGCTGACCTTCGCCTTGAGCAATGTCAGCGCCGATTTCTACGCCAGCGATCTGGACCGTGACGCTCGCGGTTGCCCGGCCTTCAACCTGCACACTCCTGAAGGTATGGAGCGCGTTCAACTGAACCTGCTCGGCACCCATAACGTTGCCAATGCGATGGCCGCCGCCGCTGCTGCCCATGCGCTGGGCGTGTCGCTGTTCGGCATCGCCACCGGTCTCGGCGCAGTACAACCGGTCAAGGGCCGCACAGTCGCGCAACTGGCCAGCAATGGCATGCGCGTCATCGATGACACCTACAACGCGAACCCCACCTCCATGTGCGCTGCCGTTGATATACTCGCCGGCTTTTCCGGCCGCACCGTTCTGGTGCTCGGGGATATCGGCGAATTGGGCGATTGGGCGGAGCAGGGGCACCGCGATGTGGGCGCGTACGCCCGCGGCAAGGTTTCCGCGCTTTACGCTGTCGGGCCAATGATGACTCACGCCGTGAACGCTTTCGGCGAGCAGGCCTATCACTTCACCACTCAGGCTGAACTGATCAAGGCCCTCGGCGCCGAGCAAGACACAAACACCACCATTTTGATCAAGGGCTCGCGCAGCGCTGCGATGGAAAACATCGTCGCCGCTTTGTGCGGGACCAGCCTGGAGAAACATTAATGCTGCTGCTGCTAGCGGAGTATCTGCAACAGTTCTACAAAGGCTTCGCGGTCTTTCAGTACCTGACCCTGCGTGGGATTCTCGGTGTGCTGACCGCGTTGGTTTTGTCGCTGTGCTATGGCCCGTGGATGATCCGCACTTTACAGAACCGTCAGATCGGTCAATCCGTTCGTAACGACGGTCCGCAATCGCACCTGTCCAAGTCGGGCACCCCGACCATGGGCGGCGCGCTGATCCTGTCGTCCATTGGCGTCAGCACATTGCTTTGGGCTGACCTGACCAACCGTTATGTCTGGACCGTTCTGCTGGTGACCTTGTTGTTTGGCGCGATCGGCTGGGTCGACGATTACCGTAAAGTGATCGAGAAGAACTCCCGTGGCTTGCCGAGTCGCTGGAAGTACTTCTGGCAATCGGTGTTCGGCCTGGGCGCGGCGATCTTCCTTTATATGACCGCAGCGACACCGGTGGAAACCACCCTGATCCTGCCGATGCTCAAGGACCACAGCATTCCGCTGGGTATAGGCTTCGTCGTCCTGACCTACTTCGTGATCGTTGGCTCGAGCAACGCGGTCAACCTGACCGACGGCCTCGACGGTCTGGCGATCATGCCCACCGTAATGGTTGGTGGCGGGTTGGGGATCTTCTGCTACCTGTCGGGTAACGTGAAATTCGCTGAATACCTGCTGATCCCGTATGTGCCGGGCGCAGGCGAGTTGATTGTGTTCTGCGGTGCCTTGATCGGCGCGGGCCTGGGGTTCCTCTGGTTCAACACGTACCCGGCCCAGGTGTTCATGGGCGACGTCGGCGCACTGGCGCTGGGCGCGGCACTGGGCACCATCGCGGTGATCGTCCGTCAGGAAATCGTCCTGTTCATCATGGGCGGTGTGTTCGTGATGGAAACCCTGTCAGTCGTCATTCAGGTTGCGTCCTTTAAGCTCACCGGTCGCCGTGTGTTCCGCATGGCACCGATTCACCACCACTTTGAACTCAAGGGCTGGCCCGAGCCACGCGTGATCGTCCGTTTCTGGATCATCACCGTGATTCTCGTGCTGGTTGGCCTTGCCACCCTGAAGCTGAGGTAGAACGAGTGTCTCTGATCGCTTCTGACCACTTCCGCATCGTTGTCGGCCTCGGCAAGAGCGGCATGTCCCTGGTTCGCTTCCTGGCGAACCGAGGCACGTCGTTTGCTGTCGCCGATACGCGGGAAAATCCACCGGAACTGGCCACGCTCAAGCGTGACTATCCGCACGTGGAAGTGCGTTGTGGCGAGCTGGACGTCGAATTCCTGTGCCGCGCCGACGAGCTCTACGTGAGCCCCGGCCTGGCGCTGGCGACCCCGGCCCTGCAGGCTGCCGCCGCCCGTGGCGTGAAATTGTCCGGCGACATCGAGCTGTTCGCGCGTAACGCGAAGGCGCCGATTGTCGCCATCAGCGGTTCCAACGCGAAAAGCACCGTCACCACACTGGTCGGCGAGATGGCTGCGGTGGCCGGCAAGCGCGTCGCCGTTGGCGGCAACCTCGGCACGCCGGCGCTGGACCTGCTCAGCGACGACGTCGAGCTGTACGTGATGGAACTGTCGAGCTTCCAGCTCGAAACCACCGATCAACTCAACGCCGAAGTGGCGACCGTGCTCAATGTCAGCGAAGACCACATGGACCGCTACAGCGGTCTGCCGGCCTATCACCTGGCCAAGCACCGGATCTTCCGGGGTGCCAGGCAGTTTGTGGTCAACCGTCAGGATGCCCTGAGCCGTCCGCTGATTGGTGAAGGCCAGCCGTGCTGGACCTTCGGTTTGAGCAAGCCTGATTTCAAGGCATTTGGTATCCGCGAAGAAGACGGCGAGAAGTACCTGGCCTTCGAATTCCAGAACCTGATGCCGGTGCGCGAGTTGAAAATTCGCGGCGCCCACAACCAGTCCAACGCCTTGGCGGCATTGGCGCTGGGCCACGCGGTCGGCTTGCCGTTCGATGCCATGCTCTCGAGCCTGCGTACCTTCGCGGGGCTTGAGCATCGCTGCCAGTGGGTCCGTGACCTGGATGGCGTGGGTTACTACAACGATTCCAAAGCCACCAACGTTGGCGCCGCACTGGCAGCCATCGAAGGCCTGGGCGCAGACATCGACGGCAAAGTCGTGTTGATCGCTGGCGGCGACGGCAAGGGTGCCGAGTTCAAGGACCTGCGTGATCCGGTAGCCGCCAACTGCCGCGCCGTCATTTTGATGGGCCGCGACTCCGACAAGATCGGCGAAGCCATCGGCGATGCGGTGCCGTTGATCCGGGTCGGTTCGCTGGTTGAAGCGGTAGAGCAATGTCGCGCCGCTGCGCAACCGGGAGATGTGGTGCTGCTGTCGCCGGCCTGCGCCAGTTTCGACATGTTCAAGAATTACGAAGACCGTGGTCACCAGTTCGTCCGCGCTGTGGAGGATCTGGCATGAGCCTGATGAACATCATCAAGCCGTATCCGTCGCCGTTGATCACCGGGCGCGGTATCGACCTCGACTTCCCGATGCTCGCCGGTTGCCTGGCCTTGATCGGTCTGGGCCTGGTCATGATTGCATCGGCCTCGACCGAAGTGGGGGCCGTGCAGTCGGGCAGCGCCCTGTATTACATGATTCGCCACCTTATCTACATCGTGCTGGGCCTGGGTGCCTGCATCGTCACCATGATGATTCCGATCGCCACCTGGCAACGCCTGGGCTGGCTGATGTTGATTGGTGCGTTCGGTTTGCTGGTGATGGTGATCATTCCGGGGATCGGCCGGGAAGTGAACGGTTCGATGCGCTGGATCGGTTTCAGCTTCTTTAACGTCCAGCCTTCCGAAATCGCCAAGGTGTTCGTGGTGATTTACCTCGCCGGTTATCTGGTGCGTCGTCAGAAAGAAGTGCGTGAAAGCTGGATGGGCTTCTTCAAGCCGTTCATCGTTCTGCTGCCAATGGCAGGCCTGTTGCTGATGGAACCGGACTTCGGCGCCACCGTCGTGATGATGGGCGCCGCTGCGGCGATGCTGTTCCTCGGCGGCGTCGGGCTGTTCCGGTTTTCCTTGATGGTGGTGCTGGCGGTCGCAGCGGTGGTGTTGCTGATTCAAGTGCAGCCCTATCGAATGGCGCGTCTGACCAACTTTGCGGATCCGTGGGCCGACCAGTTCGGTGCCGGCTACCAGTTGTCGCAAGCCTTGATTGCTTTTGGTCGCGGCGAATGGCTCGGCGTCGGCCTGGGCAACAGCGTGCAGAAACAGTTCTACTTGCCGGAAGCCCACACTGACTTCGTGTTCTCGGTGCTTGCCGAAGAGCTGGGGGCCGTGGGCTCCTTGTGTACGGTCGCGCTGTTCGTGTTCGTTTGCGTTCGTGGCATGTACATCGGTTATTGGGCCGAGAAGGCCAAGCAATTCTTCGCCGCCTACATCGCGTACGGCTTGTCGTTCCTGTGGATCGGCCAGTTCCTGATCAACATCGGGGTGAACGTCGGCCTGTTGCCGACCAAAGGCCTGACCCTACCGTTCCTCAGTTACGGCGGCAGTTCGTTGGTGATCTGCGGTGGGTGTCTGGGCTTGTTGCTGCGCATCGAATGGGAGAGTCGAACCCACTTGGGCAGCGAAGAGATGGAGTTCCATGAGAGCGACTTCGCCGAGGAGCCGACCCATGGGCGCTAACGTATTGATCATGGCGGGCGGCACCGGTGGCCACGTGTTCCCGGCGCTGGCGTGTGCTCGCGAATTCCAGGCCCGCGGTTACACCGTGCATTGGCTCGGAACGCCGCGAGGCATCGAGAACGACCTGGTGCCGATGGCCGGCATTGAACTGCATCGGATCAATGCCAGCGGATTGCGTGGCAAGGGCAAATTGTCCCTGCTCAAGGCGCCGTTCATGTTGCTCAAGTCGATCTGGCAGGCGCGGGCGATCATTCGTCAGCTGCGGCCGGTGTGTGTCGTCGGCTTTGGTGGTTATGTGACCGGTCCTGGTGGCGTTGCAGCCAAACTGGCCGGTGTGCCGGTGATCGTTCACGAACAGAACGCCGTGGCGGGTACCGCCAATCGGTTGCTGGTGCCGTTGGCCGCCCGAGTCTGTGAAGCGTTCCCCGACACCTTTACCCTGTCGGGCAGCCGTCGGACCACCGGTAACCCGGTGCGCACCGAGCTGTTCCTCGAAACACCGCGACAGGCTCTGGCCGGTCGCAAGGCGCGTTTGCTGATCCTGGGTGGAAGCCTGGGCGCAGAACCGTTGAACAAGTTGCTGCCTGAAGCCCTGTCGCAAGTCGCCCCCGACCTGCGCCCGGAAGTGTTTCATCAGGCCGGCAAAAACCACGATGAAGTGACTGCAGAGCGCTATCGCGCGGCTGGCGTCGAGGCGCAAGTGCAGCCTTTCATCAAAGACATGGCCCAAGCCTATGGCTGGGCCGACCTGGTGGTGTGCCGCGCAGGCGCGTTGACCATCAGTGAACTGGCCGCCGCCGGTCTGCCCTCGATGCTGGTGCCTTTGCCCCACGCGATCGACGATCACCAGACCCGCAACGCCGATTATTTGGCCCGTGAAGGCGCTGCCTTCCTGTTGCCGCAAAGAACGACTGGCGCAGCGGATCTTGCCGCACGCCTGACAGAGGTCCTGATGCAACCACAACGACTCACCGACATGGCTACCGCGGCACGCCGCCTGGCCAAACCCGATGCAACCCGTAACGTGGTCGATACCTGCCTGGAGGTGGCCCATGGTTGAGAATCAGAAAGCCATGCCGCAACCGGAAATGCGCCGCATCCGTCGCATCCACTTCGTCGGAATCGGCGGCGTGGGCATGTGCGGTATTGCCGAAGTGTTGTTGAACCTGGGCTATGAAGTGTCCGGTTCCGACCTGAAAGCTTCGCCGGTGACCGAGCGTCTCGAGTCCTTCGGCGCCCAGATCTTTATCGGCCACCGCGCCGAGAACGCCGCGACCGCCGATGTACTGGTCACCTCCAGTGCCGTGAACACGTCCAACCCGGAAGTCGCCACTGCCCTGGAACGCCGAATTCCGGTGGTGCCTCGCGCTGAAATGCTGGCTGAGCTGATGCGCTACCGCCACGGCATTGCCGTCGCCGGTACCCATGGCAAAACCACCACCACCAGCCTGATCGCTTCGGTGTTTGCCGCCGGTGGCCTGGACCCGACATTCGTGATCGGTGGCCGTCTGAATGCCGCGGGCACCAATGCCCAGCTTGGCACCAGCCGTTACCTGATCGCTGAAGCTGACGAAAGCGACGCCAGTTTCCTGCACTTGCAGCCGCTGGTGGCTGTGGTCACCAACATCGACGCCGACCACATGGCGACCTACGACGGTGACTTCAATAAACTGAAGAAAACCTTCGTCGAGTTCCTGCACAACCTGCCGTTCTACGGTCTGGCGGTGGTGTGCCTGGACGATCCGGTAGTGCGTGAAATCCTGCCGCAGGTGAAACGCCCGGCCGTCACTTATGGCTTCGGCGACGACTGCGACGTGCGCGCAATCAATGTGCGTCAGCAGGGCATGCAGACCTTCTTCACCGTGCTGCGTCCTGATCGCGATCCGCTGGATGTTTCGGTGAACATGCCGGGCAATCACAACGTGTTGAACGCGCTGGCCACCATCTGCATCGCCACTGACGAGGGCGTCAGCGATGAAGCCATCGTCCAGGGCCTGTCCGGGTTCCAGGGTGTCGGCCGACGCTTCCAGGTCTACGGCGAACTGCCGGTAGAAGGCGGCAACGTGATGCTGGTCGACGATTACGGTCACCACCCGACCGAAGTCGCCGCGGTGATCAAAGCCGTGCGCGGTGGCTGGCCGGAACGCCGTCTTGTGATGGTCTACCAGCCGCATCGTTACAGCCGCACCCGCGACCTGTACGACGATTTCGTCAATGTATTGGCCGACGCCAACGTCCTGCTGCTGATGGAAGTCTACCCGGCCGGTGAAGAACCGATCCCGGGCGCCGACAGCCGCAAGCTGTGCAACAGCATCCGTCAGCGCGGCCAGCTCGACCCGATCTACATCGAGCGCGGTGTTGACCTCGCGCCCATCGTCAAGCCGCTGCTGCGTGCTGGCGACATCCTGCTGTGCCAGGGCGCCGGTGACATCGGCGGTCTCGCACCGAAACTGTTGAAAAGTCCGTTGTTCGCAGGCGCCGTTGCTGCGCCGAGTGTGGGGAAGTTGAAATGACCGCTGCTTACGCCAACCTCGTCTCCACTATCGCGCCGAAAGATTTCGGCCGCGTCGCCGTGCTCTTCGGCGGCAAGAGTGCCGAGCGTGAGGTTTCCCTGAAGTCGGGTAACGCGGTTCTCGACGCGCTGCTAAGCGCCGGTGTGGACGCGTTTGGTCTCGACGTGGGCGATGATCTTTTGCAGCGTCTGCTGAACGAAAAAATCGATCGCGCCTTCATCATTCTCCACGGTCGTGGCGGTGAAGACGGCAGCATGCAGGGCCTGCTGGAATGCCTGGGTATTCCGTACACCGGCAGCGGCATTCTTGCTTCCGCGCTGGCCATGGACAAGCTGCGAACCAAACAGGTCTGGCACAGCCTCGGTATTCCGACGCCACGCCATGCCGTGCTGAGCTCCGAGGCCGATTGTATTTGCGCGGCGACGGAACTGGGCTTCCCTTTGATCGTCAAACCGGCCCATGAAGGTTCAAGTATCGGGATGGCCAAAGTGACCTCCGCGTCGGAGTTGATCGACGCGTGGAAAGCGGCCAGTACCTACGATTCGCAAGTGTTGGTCGAGCAATGGATTCAAGGTCCGGAGTTCACCATCGCCACCCTGCGTGACCAGGTGTTGCCACCAATCGCCCTGGGCACGACGCACAGTTTCTACGACTACGACGCCAAGTACGTGGCTTCCGATACCCAGTACCGGATTCCGTGTGGCCTGGACAGCAGCAAAGAAAAAGAACTGATGGACCTCACGGCGAAAGCCTGTGAGGCGCTGGGTATCGCCGGTTGGGGCAGGGCTGACGTGATGCAGGACGCCGACGGGCAGTTCTGGTTCCTGGAAGTCAATACCGCACCGGGCATGACCGATCACAGTCTGGTGCCGATGGCAGCTCGTGCTGCCGGTCTGGATTTCCAGCAACTGGTTCTGGCGATTCTGGCCGCAAGTATCGAGCCGCGAGGTTAAGACCATGCAAGGCGCACAGCTGAGACATCAGCCCTCCGCACCACCCGGCCGCAAGCCGGTACCGCGGGGTGCCAGCCGAATGGTGGCCAAAGAGCCGATGTCTGCGCGCCTGCCGAAAGCCAATTTTGGTTTTCTGAAAAGCCTGTTCTGGCCGGTGCTGTTGGTCGCACTGGGTTTCGGTACTTACGAAGGCGCACAGCGTTTGCTGCCGTACGCCGACCGGCCGATCACCAAGATCAACGTGCAGGGCGACTTGAGTTACATCAGCCAGCAAGCGGTGCAGCAGCGGATCGCCCCATACGTGGCGTCGAGCTTCTTCACCATCGACCTGGAGAGCATGCGCACCGAGCTTGAAACGATGCCATGGATTGCCCACGCCGAAGTGCGTCGGGTGTGGCCGGATCAAGTGGTGATCCGCCTGGAAGAACAACTGCCGGTGGCCCGTTGGGGCGATGAGTCGCTGTTGAACAACCAGGGTCAGGCGTTCACCCCGAGAGAGCTGGCGAACTACGAACACTTGCCACAGCTGTTCGGCCCACAACGGGCCCAACAACAAGTGATGCAGCAATACCAGGTGCTGAGCCAGATGCTCAGGCCGTTGGGCTTCTCGATTGCGCGCCTGGAGTTGCGTGAACGAGGCAGCTGGTTCCTGACCACCGGCGCCGGCAGCGCAGGCCCGGGAATCGAACTGTTGCTGGGACGCGGCAACCTGCTGGAAAAGATGCGCCGCTTCATTGCCATCTATGACAAGACGCTTAAAGAACAGATTACGAACATTGCGCGCATCGATCTGCGCTATGCCAACGGCCTCGCTGTTGGCTGGCGGGAACCTGTAGCGCCCACGGCAGCCCAACCCGCTGTCGCGAAGAATTGAGAAGAGGCAGGACCATGGCAAACGTGCAAAGCGGCAAAATGATCGTCGGTCTCGATATCGGCACCTCCAAGGTGGTGGCGCTGGTCGGCGAGGTCTCGGACGACGGCACGCTGGAAATCGTCGGGATCGGTACCCATCCGTCCCGTGGCCTGAAGAAAGGCGTGGTGGTGAACATTGAGTCCACCGTGCAATCGATCCAGCGCGCGATCGAAGAGGCGCAGCTGATGGCTGGTTGCCGCATTCACTCGGCGTTCGTCGGCGTGGCTGGCAATCATATCCGCAGCCTGAACTCTCACGGCATCGTGGCGATTCGTGATCGCGAAGTCAGCGCCGCCGACCTCGAGCGTGTGCTCGACGCCGCCCAGGCTGTAGCGATCCCGGCGGACCAGCGCGTGCTGCACACCCTGCCGCAGGATTACGTGATCGATAACCAGGAAGGCGTTCGCGAGCCTCTGGGCATGTCGGGCGTACGTCTGGAAGCCAAGGTTCACGTGGTCACCTGCGCCGTCAACGCCGCACAGAACATTGAAAAATGCGTGCGTCGCTGCGGCCTGGAAATCGACGACATCATTCTCGAGCAACTGGCTTCGGCCTACTCGGTCCTGACCGACGACGAGAAAGAGCTGGGCGTGTGCCTGGTGGACATCGGTGGCGGCACCACCGACATCGCGATCTTCACCGAAGGCGCGATCCGTCACACCGCAGTGATCCCGATTGCGGGCGATCAGGTGACCAACGACATCGCGATGGCGTTGCGCACTCCGACCCAGTACGCCGAAGAAATCAAGATTCGCTATGCCTGCGCCCTGGCCAAACTGGCCGGTGCCGGTGAAACCATCAAGGTCCCAAGCGTTGGCGACCGTCCACCGCGCGAGCTGTCCCGTCAGGCCCTGGCCGAAGTGGTCGAGCCGCGTTACGACGAGCTGTTCACGCTGATCCAGGCCGAACTGCGTCGCAGTGGCTACGAAGACCTGATCCCGGCCGGCATCGTGCTGACCGGTGGTACGTCGAAGATGGAAGGCGCGGTCGAACTGGCCGAAGAAATCTTCCACATGCCGGTCCGCCTGGGCGTGCCGCATGGCGTCAAGGGCCTGGACGACGTGGTCCGTAACCCGATTTATTCCACTGGCGTTGGCCTGTTGATGTACGGCCTGCAAAAGCAGTCCGACGGGATTTCGTTCTCGGGCATCAGCAGCCGCGACAGCTACAGCAATGAAGAACCGAAAGTCGCCTTGCTCGATCGCTTCAAGAGCTGGGTACAAGGCAACTTCTAAAGATTTACCGCAGCACCGTTGTAGATACAGGCAGTAGGCGAAAAAACTAGAGAATGTAAAGGAGAGGGAAAATGTTCGAACTCGTAGACAACATCCCCGCAAGCCCGGTTATTAAAGTTATCGGTGTTGGCGGAGGCGGCGGCAACGCCGTCAACCACATGGTCAAGAGCAACATTGAAGGCGTTGAATTCATCTGCGCCAACACTGATGCCCAAGCGCTGAAAAGCATCGGCGCGCGGACCATCCTGCAACTGGGCACCGGCGTGACCAAAGGTCTCGGCGCTGGCGCCAACCCTGAAGTAGGTCGTCAGGCCGCTCTCGAAGATCGTGAGCGCATTGCCGAAGTCCTGCAGGGCACCAATATGGTGTTCATCACCACTGGCATGGGCGGTGGTACCGGTACCGGTGCTGCGCCGATCATTGCTGAAGTGGCCAAGGAAATGGGGATTCTCACCGTTGCGGTGGTGACTCGTCCGTTCCCGTTCGAAGGCCGCAAGCGCATGCAGATCGCCGACGAAGGTATCCGTCTGCTGTCTGAAAGCGTCGACTCGTTGATCACCATTCCCAACGAGAAGCTGCTGACCATCCTTGGCAAGGACGCAAGCCTGCTGTCCGCATTCGCCAAGGCCGACGATGTACTGGCCGGTGCCGTTCGCGGTATCTCCGACATCATCAAGCGTCCGGGCATGATCAACGTCGACTTTGCCGACGTACGGACCGTGATGAGCGAAATGGGCATGGCGATGATGGGCACTGGCTGCGCCAGCGGTCCGAACCGTGCACGTGAGGCTACTGAAGCGGCCATTCGCAACCCATTGCTGGAAGACGTGAACCTGCAAGGTGCACGCGGCATCCTGGTGAACATCACCGCCGGTCCTGACCTGTCCCTGGGTGAGTACTCCGACGTGGGTAGCATCATCGAAGCCTTCGCTTCCGAGCACGCGATGGTCAAGGTCGGTACCGTTATCGATCCGGACATGCGCGACGAACTGCACGTGACCGTGGTTGCCACCGGTCTGGGCGCGAAAATCGAGAAGCCTGTGAAGGTTATCGACAACACCATGCACACGTCCGTGGCATCGCAGCCGCAGCAGCAAGCGCCTTCGCGTCAGGAAGCGCCTGCAGTAAACTACCGTGACCTGGACCGTCCGACCGTCATGCGCAACCAGGCTCAGGCCGGTGCTGCGACTGCCGCGAAGATGAATCCGCAAGATGATCTGGATTACCTGGACATCCCGGCTTTCCTGCGTCGTCAGGCCGATTAATGGAATGTATCAGGGCTATGAAGGTGATTGGTGTTCAGCAAAGGTCTGGTCTGCTATCATCGCCAGCCTTTGTTGATACCAGTTCGCAATTTGCGCTGAAGCGGCCCAAGCCATGATTAAACAACGCACACTGAAAAATATTATCCGTGCTACAGGTGTAGGCCTGCACTCCGGGGAAAAGGTATACCTGACCCTCAAGCCCGCACCTATCGACACCGGCATTGTGTTTGTTCGTGCCGATCTCGACCCTGTGGTGCAGATTCCTGCCCGCGCGGAAAACGTTGGTGAAACCACGATGTCGACCACATTGGTCAGTGGTGACACCAAAGTGGATACGGTGGAGCACTTGCTCTCGGCCATGGCTGGCCTGGGCATCGATAACGCCTACGTCGAGCTCTCCGCGTCTGAAGTTCCGATCATGGATGGTAGCGCTGGACCTTTCGTATTCCTGATTCAATCGGCCGGCCTGGAAGAACAGGACGCACCGAAGAAGTTCATCCGGATCCTGCGGGAAGTGACAGTGGAAGACGGCGACAAGCGCGCCACTTTCGTCCCTTTCGAAGGCTTCAAGGTGAGTTTCGAGATCGATTTCGATCACCCGGTTTTCCGTAATCGCACACAAAGTGCAAGCGTGGATTTTTCCAGCACTTCTTTTGTAAAAGAAGTCAGCCGCGCCCGTACCTTTGGTTTCATGAGTGATATCGAGTACCTGCGCAAGCACAACCTCGCACTCGGCGGCAGCGTTGAAAACGCTATTGTGGTCGACGCGGATGGTGTACTGAACGAAGACGGCCTTCGCTATGAAGACGAATTCGTGAAGCACAAGATCCTCGATGCAATTGGTGACCTCTACCTGCTGGGCAATAGCCTGATTGGTGAGTTCAAGGGCTTCAAGTCCGGACATGCATTGAACAACCAGCTGCTGCGCAAGTTGATTGAGCAGACAGATGCTTGGGAAGTCGTGACTTTCGAAGACGCCAGCACTGCACCGATCTCTTACATGCGTCCTGTTGCGGCCGTGTAAGTAAAAAACCTCTCTAGTTTTTTAAAGGCTACCTTCGGGTGGCCTTTTTTTATGCCTGCGGGAAAGGCCTCAATCCGCAGCGACCACCCGATTACGCCCACTTTCCTTGGCCTGATACAGCGCCTTGTCCGCTGCAAACAATAGCTGTTCCAGACTGATCTCGGCGGAGGTGGTCCAGGTACTGATACCGATACTGACAGTAATCGGCGACTCGGCACCTGCCACCCTCGGCAATTGCTCCACTGTCGCGCGGATGCGTTCGGCAATCTGTTGCGCACCCTGGCTGTCGGTTTCCGCGAGAATCACCGAAAACTCCTCGCCGCCGTAACGGGCGACCAGATCAGCGGGTCGCCTCACATTGTCGGAGATCACCTTGGCCAGCGAGCGCAACGCATCATCGCCAGCCTGATGCCCATGACGATCGTTGAACGCCTTGAAATGGTCGGCATCAATCATCAGCAGCGACAATGGCTGGCCAGAACGTTGAGCGCGGAACCACTCATGACGCAGGACCTGATCCAGCGTTCGGCGGTTGGCCAGGCCGGTCAAGGCATCGGTGGCCGCCAGTTGCGCCAGCTCCTGTTCGGCGTTGTGGCGCAGGCGCAGTTCCCGGCTGAGTAGCCACGTCAGCCAGAGCAAGCCGATACACAGCGCCGTAGTCGCAACGCTAACCACTACCGCCGTGCGCTTCCACGAGGCAAACACTTCATCACTGGACAGTGCAACGATGACGATCAACGGCAAGTTGCCCACCTTGGAGAACGTGTACAGGCGTTTGTCCTTATAGCGGCTTGAAACACCGGTGAAGCTGCCGTTGCCTTCTTTGACGATGCGCTGGAAGTTGGGACGGTCGCTGAAGTCCTTGCCTATCAGCTCTTCGGCCAGGCGGGGTTCCTGAGCCAGAAGAATCCCGTCCGTGCTGATCAGGTTGACCGAGCTGTCACGACCGATGCTCAAGCTGTTGAACAGTTGATCGAAATAACTCAGGCGCATGGCGGCTTCGGCCACGCCGAGGAATTCGCCCTGTGAGCCGCTGACCCGGCGACTGAAGCTGATTCGCCATTCATGTTCAGCCTGTCTGGAGCGGAAGGGACGGCTGATGAGCATGCTCGGATCACGATTGGTCACGTGCGACTGAAAATACTCGCGGTCAGCATAATTGCCCTTTCTGGGCTCTACCGAGGCCGAGTCGGCGATCACGTCGCCCTTGTTGTCCAGCAACAAAATGTCGCCCTTGTACGGCGCGGCAGTGGCACGGTCAAACAAGGCCAGATGGCGGATAGTCGGGGAGACGTACTTGAGGTCTTCTCGCTGCGAGGCCGCGATCAAGCCGAGCAGGGAAAGGTCATAGAGCTCGACATTGCGCAGCACGTCGGCGTCGATCAATTGCACGATATTGGTTGCTGCACGAGTGGCAGACTGTTCAGCATTGGCGCGTTCGCGAATGAGCAGGAATGCCACGATGCTCAATATCGCAATCACCAGTACCAAACTGCCGAGAACCAGAAGCCGCTCCGATCGCGTCGACCGGATCGGATGGTGAGATGTCGCGCTGCTCACACTCATGGTTCTGACTTCTGCTAATGAGGCGTTATGAAAGTGTTTTGCAAGACTCAGGCAGAATCCCGGAAGCCGTTTGCGTTTGGAGCGCCTGTATAAATCCCGGATAAAAAAAAGGCCAGCAAAACATGCTGGCCTTTTGCTTATTGAAGCTTAGAAGACATTGAGCGGGTAGTCGACGATCACCCGGTATTCATCGGTGTCCTGATCCAGCACGCCGTAGCCGTTGCCGCCACGGTTGGTCGCCCATTGCAGACGCAGCGCCAGGTCTTTGGCCTTGCCGCCCTGAACCACATACTTGAGATCAATGTCGCGTTCCCAGTGCTTGGCGTTTTTGCCGTCAGCGCTGAACCACGAGGCATAACCGGGGCTTTCCGGATCGACTTTGGTCAGGTCCAGCTCACCTCGGGAGTAAGACACCGCCGAAGTCAGGCCGGGCAGGCCGAGCCCGACAAAATCGTAGGCGTACTTGAGTTTCCATGAGCGTTCGTTCGGGCCGTTGAAGTCCGAATACTGCTGTGAATTGTCGAGGTAGACGCTGTCGCCCTGGCTGATGTAGTCGAACGGCGTGTTGCCATTGACCCGCTGATAGGCGGCGGTAACGCTGTGATTACCCACGCCGACGGTGAAATGCAGGCTGTAGGTGTTGTTGTCGATGTTGCCCAGCAGCGCATTGCCGGTGTCTTGCGTGTGATAGAAGTGCAGCCCCGGGTTGAAGCTGACCAGGTCGTTCAGCGCGTAGGTGTAGTCCAGATCGTAGTAATACTGGTTCCAGATGTCCTTGAGCTCGGAAGCATAGAGGCTGCTGGTCAGCCCCGGCAGACCGCTCCAGGCGACACCGGCCCAGTTCAGGTGCCGGCTTTCGTCACCGTCGGCCAGGCTGCCGTAGGATGTGCCGATTCGGGTGTGTCCGCTCTGGTTGTAAGGCTTGGTGAAACTCGCCTGGCCACCTTCAATCATCCAGCCGTCGAAACTGTGGTTGGTCAGGCTGACGCCGCGAAAGGTCTGGGGCAGCATGCGTGTTTCACCGCCGGCGATCACCGGGTTGGCGAGAAACAAGTCACCGGCCTTCAGTTCGGTATCGAAGACACGCATTTTCAGCGTACCGCCCGCCGTCGAGAACGAGCCCGGCGCTTTGCCGTTGCCATCGCTGATCGGCAGGATGCTCGACCCGTCGGTACCGCCACCGCCGTCGAGCTTGAGCCCGAGCATGGCGTGGGCATCAACGCCGAAACCGACGATGCCTTGGGTGTAACCCGATTCGAAGAGGCCGAGGAAACCCTGGCCCCATTCAATGTTGTCGTCCGTCTGCTGCAGGCGGTTGCGGTTCATGTAGTAGTTGCGGGCGTTGAAGTTGAGGCTTGAGCCTTCGACAAAACCTTCGGCGTTCGAGGCGTCTGCGGCGTGAGCCGCAGGCGCCACCGTTGCAGTGATTGCAATGAATAACGGGCTGAATCTAAGAGGGAAACGCACTAGCGGTAAAGCTCCTTGGGTCAACTGAGAGCCTCATTGTTTTAAGACTCCGGATGTTTCTTGTTAGGGAAGACGAACTGAAGCTGTTTAAAACCACAACGAAAAAAAGCCGCTGATAGCAGCGGCTTTGAAGACAACTATTCAAAGGGAAGAGCCGATGAAAAGTGTCGAGGGAAACAGAGCGATACTTAATAATCAGCTGTCTTTCTCAACCCGTGGCTGGGCCTGAGTGCTCGACGCTTGAGGGGTTTGCGCAGCTTCCTGAGCCTTGGCCGTCATTTCGCTCTGATACTGTTCGAATGCAGCAGCGCGTGCGGAATTGTGCGCAACGAATGACTGCGACTCTTCAGCGTTGGCGAACGGAGACAGAAACAAAGAAGACAAAACGAAAGCGCTGGCAATACCCATAGTGTTGGACATCTTTAAAACCTTCTTGCTTGGCAAGTGCTGTTTGGTGCGGCAAAGATAAGGGGGATTGGAGAGGGGAAAAAGAGCGGATTCATGAAAGGACTGTTGCGCTTAAGGCAACAGTTGTGAGGCCGGCGCCCGAACCTGTAGCAGCTGGCGAAGCCTGCGTCCGGCTGCGAAGCAGTCGCGAGATCAGGCGCTGCGGTCTGTCAGATAGACCGCGTGTGTAGGGTTTACGACTGCTTCGCAGCCGGACGCAGGCTTCGCCAGCTGCTACAGGACCGGTGCGGCCCGGGCATCGCGTTGGGGTTAAACCGGAAGATGAATCCCAAACGTATTCATCCCATGATCACTGCGCACAAACACATCCCCCCCATGCATCAACGCAATCGCCTTGACGATCGCCAACCCCAGCCCATGGTTGTTACCACTGTTGCTGCGCGACGCATCGACCCGATAAAAACGCTCAAACAGCCGCGACAAATGCTCATTGGCAATCGGCGACCCCGGGTTCGCAACCCCGATGCTGACCTGATGTTCCTCAACTTCGATCCGCACCTGAATCACCTGCCCGGGTTCAGTGTGTTGCACTGCGTTACTGAGCAAGTTGATCAACGCCCGGCGCAGATGAGCGATCTCGATCCGCACCTGCGCGTCACCACTGACCTGCACCTGAACCTGCGCGTCTTCAAGGATGAAATCCAGATACTCCAGGGTCGTCGCCACTTCATCCGCCAGCGAGGTGGAGGTCAGTTTGGTCGCTTTGCTGCCCTGATCCGCGCTGGCGAGGAACAGCATGTCGTTGATGATCGAGCGCAGCCGCTCAAGCTCTTCAAGGTTCGATTGCAGCACTTCAAAGTAGTGTTCGGCGGATCGCCCGCGAGTCAGCGCGACTTGGGTCTGGCCGATCAGGTTGGTCAGCGGCGAGCGCAGTTCGTGGGCGACGTCAGCGTTGAACGACTCAAGGCGCGAGTAAGCCTGTTCGACCCGCTCCAGTGTCGAGTTGAACGAATTCACGAACTGATTCAGTTCTGGCGGCAGCGGCGACAATTGCAGGCGGCCGGACAACAGCGGCGGGGCCAGTCGCTGGGCTTCCTGGGACAACTTGATCAGCGGCTTGAGGCCGATCCGCGCCACCCAATAACCGAGGGCCGACGCCAGCAAGACGCCGATGATCGCCAGGCTGATCAGCGCGATCAGCAAATGGTGCTGAGTCTGCAAAAACGTCTCGGTGTCGATGCCGATCATGAAGCGCAACGGCGGGCGTTGATCCTTGGCCGGGAACTGGCTGACCAGCACTTTCAACGGAGAAGGGTGATCCGGCAGATTCAAGTCGCGCATGCCCAGCGGCCCTTCGGCAAAGGCGCGGATCTGCGGCGTCAGGTTGCCGTATTCGTAGTTCGGATCGCCGCTGATGATCCAGAAACTGATGCGCTTGTCTTCTTCGCCGAGCAGCTTGAGCTTGTTGTTGATCTTCACCCAATGCTCGGGTGTGCCGTAACGCCCGACCGTGGATTCGAGCACGCTGTAGCGCGCGTCCAGCTCGGCCTCGGGCAGCAAACCCAGGCCTTTGTCGACCTGCTGATACAGCGCCCAGCCGATCAACAAAAACACTAAAAGCGCCACCAGCGTGAACATTCCACTGAGGCGCAGGGCAATCGAGTTACTGGACACCACGGCTCTCCAGCACATAACCCATGCCCCGGATCGTGTGCAGCAGTTTTTCTTCGAACGGTCCGTCGAGCTTCGCTCGCAAGCGTTTGATCGCGACTTCGACAACGTTGGCGTCGCTGTCGAAATTGATGTCCCAGACCATTTCGGCGATGGCGGTTTTCGAAAGGATTTCACCTTGCCGGCGGGCCAGCACGCTGAGCAGCGAGAACTCCTTGGCGGTCAGGTCCAGGCGCGTGCCGGCGCGGGTGGCTTTGCGGCTGATCAAATCTATCCACAGGTCGGCGATGCTCACTTGCACCGGCTCATGACCGCCGCTGCGACGGGTCAGCGCTTGCAGGCGCGCCACCAGTTCCAGAAAGGAAAACGGTTTGCCGAGGTAATCGTCGGCACCGTCGCGCAGGCCTTTGATCCGGTCCTCCACACGCTCGCGGGCGGTGAGCATGATCACCGGGGTTTGCTTGCGCGCACGTAATGCGCGCAGTACGCCGAAGCCGTCGAGGCCCGGCAGCATGACGTCGAGGACGATCACCGCGTAGTCGCTTTCCAGCGCCAGGTGCAGGCCTTCGACGCCATCGCGCGCCAGGTCCACGGTGTAACCCTGTTCCGTCAGGCCGCGGTGCAGATAATCCGCGGTTTTTTCCTCGTCTTCGATAATCAGAACGCGCATGACCCCGCCTCAGTCTGTGGTTGCCAGCGCCGGCATCGGTGCGGGTTTGGGCTTATGGAAAAGCCGCTCCAGCCACAAGTATATGACCGGAGTGGTGAACAGCGTCAGCGCCTGGCTCACCAGCAAGCCGCCGACAACCGCGATCCCCAAGGGCTGGCGCAGTTCGGCGCCGGTGCCGTAACCGAGCATCAAGGGCAGCGCGCCGAGCAGGGCGGCGAGGGTGGTCATGATGATTGGCCGGAACCGGGTGATACAGGCCTGGTAGATCGCTTCTTCCGGCGGCAGCCCGCCCTTGCGCTGGGCTTCGAGGGCGAAGTCGATCATCAGGATGCCGTTCTTCTTCACGATCCCGATCAGCAGCACCAGCCCGATCAGCGCCATGATCGAAAAGTCCTGCCCGCAAATCCACAGCATGATCACCGCGCCGAGCCCCGCCGACGGCAGCGTCGAGATGATCGTCAGCGGATGCACGAAGCTCTCGTACAGCACGCCAAGAATGATGTACACCGCCACCAGCGCCGCCAGGATCAGCCATGGCTGGCTGGCCAGCGAACTCTGGAACGCCTGGGCCGCGCCCTGGAAGTTGCCGCTCATGGCGGCCGGCATGCCGATTTCGGCCTTGGCCTGGTTGAGCATGATCACCGCATCGCCCAGCGCCACACCGGGCGCGAGGTTGAACGACAGGTTGGCCGCCGGGAACATGCCGTCATGGGCGATGGACAGCGGGCCAACCGTTGGCGCGTCGAATTTGGCCAGGGCCGACAGCGGCACCATTTCCCCGCTCAGCGGCGAGCGCAGGTAGAAATAGTTGAGGCTTTCGGCTTTGCCGCGCTGCTTGGTGTCCAGTTCCAGAATCACGTTGTACTGGTTGATCTGCGTCTGGAATTCGTTGATTTGCCGCTGACCAAAGGCGTCGTACAACGCTTCATCGACATCACTGGCGGTCAGGCCAAAACGCGCGGCGGCGCTGCGGTCGATGCTGATGTGGGTGATGCTGCCGCCCAGTTGCAGGTCGTTGGAAATGTCGCGGAACGCCGGGTTGGCGCGCAGTTTTTCCGTGAGGCGCTGGGTCCAGGTGCTGAGGGTCGCGCCGTCGTTGCTCTTGAGCACGTATTGGTACTGCGCGCGGCTCGGGCCGGAGCTGAGGTTGATGTCCTGCCCGGCGCGCAGGTACAGCACAATGCCCGGGACTTTCATCAGTTGCGGACGAATCCGGTCGATGAACTGGCTGGCAGAGACGTCGCGGTCGCCGCGTTTTTTCAGGGAGATCCAGAAGCGACCGTTGGCGATGGTCTGGTTACTGCCGGAGACGCCCACGGAGTGGGAAAACGCTTGAACCGCCGGATCCGCCGCGACGATTTCGGCCATCGCCAGGTGTTTTTTCACCATGTCGCCGTAGGAAATATCAGCGGCGGCTTCAGTGGTGCCGAGGACAAAACCGGTGTCTTGCACCGGGAAGAAGCCTTTGGGGATAAAGATGTAACCGGCGATGGCCAGACCGAGGGACAGGCCGAACACGCCGATCATCAGCTTCTGGTGGGCGAGGGCGCGGCGCAGAAGTTTTTCATAGCCTGCCAGCAAGCGTTCGCCAAAGGTTTTTTTGCCGTGGGCGTGATGCACTGGCGCACGCATGAACAGCGCGGCGAGCGTCGGCGCCAAGGTTAGCGAGACCACCACCGAAATCATGATGGTCGAAGTGGCGGTCAGGGCGAATTCCTTGAACAGCCGTCCGACCACACCGCCCATGAACAGCAGCGGAATGAACGCCGCCACCAGCGAGAAACTGATCGAGACCACGGTGAAACCAATCTCGCCGGCACCCTTGATCGCCGCCTCGCGCATGCCGTCGCCAGCCTCCAGGTGACGGTGAATGTTCTCCACCACCACAATCGCATCGTCGACCACAAACCCCACGGCCACCACGATCGCCACCAGTGTCAGGTTGTTCAGGCTGAAACCCATGATGTACATCAGGGCGAAACTGGCGATCAGCGAAACACCCAACACGGCAGACACGATCAGGGTCGCCGACCACTGGCGCAGGAACAGCGCCATCACCGCCACCACCAGCATGATCGCGATCAGCAGGGTGACTTCCACTTCGTGCAGGGAGGCGCGGATGGTTTGGGTGCGATCGACCAGCACCTTGACCTGCACCGAGGCGGGTAGCATGGCTTCGAGACCGGGCAAGGCGGCCTGGATGCGATCCACGGTTTCGACGATGTTGGCGCCCGGTTGCCGGGAAATGACCAGGTTCACCCCAGGCTTATCACCGGCCCAGGCTTGCACGTAGGCATCTTCCGAACCGTTGACGACTTTCGCCACATCCTTAAGATGAACCGGGGCGCCGTCCTTGTAGGAAACGATGAGCTGGCTGTATTCCTCGGGGTGGAACAACTGGTCGTTGGTCGACAGCGTCGAAATGCTCGACTCGCCGTACAACGCACCTTTGGCCAGGTTGAGGCTGGTGTTTTGGATTGCCAGACGAATGTCGGCCAGTGTCAGGCCGATGGCTGCGAGTTTGTCCGCCGAGGCTTGTACGCGGATTGCCGGACGTTGCTGACCGGTGATGTTGATTTGGCCTACACCGTCGATCTGGCTGATCTGACGCGAGAGCAGGGTTTCCACCAAGTCGCTGAGTTCGGTGCCGGGCATTTGCGTCGAGTTGACGCTGAGGATCAGCACCGGGCTGTCGGCCGGGTTGACCTTGCGCCACGTCGGCAGAGTCGGCATATCTTTGGGCAGTTTGCCGGCGGCGGTGTTGATCGCGGCCTGGACCTCCTGAGCGGCGGTGTCAATGCTTTTGTCGAGGGTGAATTGCAGGGTCAGGTTGGTCGAGCCCAGCGCGCTGCTCGAGGTCATCTGGGTCACGCCCGGGATGGCGCTGAATTGCACTTCAAGCGGCGTGGCCACCGACGAAGCCATGGTCTCCGGGCTGGCGCCGGGCAATTGCGCGGCCACCTGGATGGTAGGGAATTCGGCTTCCGGCAACGGCGCGATGGGCAGGCGCGGGAAGGCGATGACACCGAGCAGCACCAGCGCAAAGGTCAGCAGGATGGTGGCGACCGGATGGTCGATGCACCAGGCAGAGATCGAGCCATGGCCCTTCATGGTTTCGGCTCCGACTGGACCACTTGCGGTGGATCACTCAGGACCTGGACCGTCGAACCGGGCTTGAGCCGCGACTGGCCGTCGCTGACCAGCACGTCGCCCGGTTTGACGCCTTTGATGATGTCCTGGCCGCTGCCTTGGTGGACCATCTGCACTTGCACGGTCTCGACTTTGTCACCGTTGACCCGGTAGACGAAATGTTGATCGAGGCCGCGTTGTACGACAGTGGGTGGCACCACCAGCGCATCTTTGTCGAGGGCTGTCTGAATTTTTACCGTCACCAGCAAGCCCGGCCAGAGTTTCTGCCCGGCATTGTTGAATTCAGCCTTGGCGCGGATGGTCCCGGTGTTGGCGTTGATCTGGTTGTCGATCAGGGTCAAATGACCCTCGCCCAGCAGATTGCCGGTTTCGCCGTCGGTGTCGGCGCCGATGTAGGCCTTCACCTGAGCATGTTCCGGATCGTTGATCAGACCCTGCAGGGTCGGCAGCATTTGCTGTGGCAGGGAGAACTCCACGGCGATCGGGTCGATCTGGGTCACCGTGAACAGGCCTTGAGCGTCGGTCATGCGCAGGAAGTTGCCTTCATCCACCGTGCGAATACCGACGCGACCGGTCACCGGGGAGCGAATCTGTGTGTAGGAGAGCTGCACTTGAGCGGCGTCGATCGAGGCCTGGTTACCTTGGGCGGTAGCTTTGAGTTGGTTGACCAACGCCTGTTGCTGGTCATAAGTCTGTTTGGAGACGCCGTCGTCCACGCTCAGTAGCTTGTAGCGTTTGAGGTTGACCAGCGCGACTTGCAGCTGCGCCTGGCTTTCGCCGAGTTGTGCCCGAGCCTGATCGAGGCTGGCGCGGATCGAACGGTCGTCGATGGTGGCGAGCAGGTCGCCTTTGTTCACCAGTTGGCCTTCCTTGACCAGGATTTTTGTGAGGATACCGTCGATTTGCGGGCGCACCACCACGCTGTGCAGGGACAGCACCGAGCCGATGCCGCTGACGTAGCGGGGGACGTCTTTTTCGACGACGTTCACTACCCGAACGGGGATCGCAGAGGGCGCGGTCAGTTTGGTGGTAGTGGGCTTGATGGCGTACCACAGCCCCAGCGCTGCCAGAACGATCAGAAGTGCGGCGAGCAGGACGGGTTTTTTCTGAATTCGCATGCGAGTGGGGCGCCGGGGCTGGGTGGTCGGAGTTTTTTCCGGTTTATACCTCCCTTTATAAACCTGTTCGCCCGTCAGGAAGGTGACTGCTAACTGACGGCGCTGTCAGTTTGGGCCTCTGCGGGTCGACGCCGATCCCCCCGAGCGTCCGGCCCCTCGCTTAGGCTTGGCGTTCCTTCCTTCCGGTATCCATTTGCGAAGACGTCAGCGCCGTCAACGCAAAACCCGACGGACTCGCTTGCTGCTTGAAGCTTGCGGCTCCCGAGACAGGTATACTGCCGCCTTTCGCGGCTCGCTGACCGGGCCCGACTCTATTGCATCACCCGGAGCTTTCATGACTTCCCCGACACAACCGCCGGTTGCCGACGCTTTGAGCGACGACCAGGCAGACCTGCCAGACAGCGTCGACTCCAGCGCAGACAGCGAAACCAAAGCCGGGATCCCGGCGTTCAAGTTCCCGTTCAAGCCGGGCGACCTGGCCGCAGCGAAGAACGCCAGCCAGCCCTGGTACAAGAACGGCGCCAAGAACGGCCATACCAAAACCCCGGGCGCAGCGCCTCCCGGTACGCGTCGTTCGATGGGTAAGCGCTGAGTTTTAAACGCTGCGGTGCCTGATCTACCGTCTTCGCGAGCTTGCTCGCGAAGAGGCCATCAAAGCCAATACACCTTCTGGATCAAGCCGCCCGCAACGAAATAAACGCATAGTTCACTGGCGTATCCGTCGCCACTTGCGCACCCGCCGCTTGCACTTGCCCGGCAATGTCTTCGCCCGACACATGAAACAACCAGTCAGCGCCTGACTCAGCCAATGGCTGCGCCGCAACTTGATCGATGGCCATCGCAAACGCCGTCATGTCCGGCAGATAAGCAGTAAAGCCATCGCCCTTCAGCGCTGTAGTGCGAATCCCCAGCAGCGCGCAAATCGCATCCTTGGTCCGAATGTCATCGCGATCCGCCTGACGGGAGCGCTGGATTAATCCGACCAGTTCCTGATCCACCAATTCGCCCCCCACAATCAGATCCGGTCCCTTTTCCCACGACTCGGGCGGACATTCCTTAACGGCAGTGTTCAGGGGAATGTGCGGATTGATTTCCATCGGGTAGATGCGGCACACCAGCGGCCGGCGTTCGTAGATGCGGCAGAGGTTGTCTTCGTCAAGATTCCGGCAAGGACCGACGTTGTAGGCAGCAAAAGTGATGGCTATGAACGCCTCGGATGCGCCGCTTCGAACCCGCACAGAACGGCGTTCGGCGTGTTCGCGTTGCTGCATGGGCAGGCCCAGGCCATTGCCCAGGAAACCTTCCACCAGCACGATCACCTGACCGCCATCGGCCGCCCACATCCGGGCTTCGGGCAGGGTCAGGGGCACGTGGTGGTCGTTGCAGCATTTGCCACAACCTACGCAGGAAAACGTCGTATTCATTGAACGACCAGTCGCATAAAAGGACATGAAGCGGTGACAGAATGCCGCCGTAAAGGCCTATCGAAGCAAGTTATGCGCCAGTCACTGCGCCTTGGCGGTGGGGCGGATGGAGTCCCATTCGGTGACGTAAGCGGTTTTGCTTTTCTTGTTGTAGAGACACAGTTCGGTGCCTTGCTGGCCTTTCATGTGTTTTTGCGGGTATTGGCCTTGCAACAGAAGTGCGGTGTAGCCAACCCGGTCATCGAACTGTGCGGCGTTGCCGACGGGTTTGGCATTTTTCAAGCCACTGGCCTTGGTGCAACTGGCGAGCACCGCTTTGTCGTAAGCGGCCCAGGCGTCGGGGCTGGAGGCGTGGGCCTGGGTGGCGAGGGCGGCTAGGCAGAGGAGGGTCAGGGTCGAGACTTTCATGTTCGGCATCCTTGGGCGGGTATTGACCAAGGTCTGAGTATGTCAGGCCGGAACCGGTTCCCGGCGGATCACACGCATCCCGGCGTTTTCATACAAACGCTGCGCCCGAAGGTTGTCTTCCAGCACCTTCAAATCCACAAAACCTTCGCGCCGTTGCTGAAATATGTTGAAAGCATGTAGCAGCAGCGCGCGTCCTAATCCTTGCCCCTGAGCCCGTGGATGCACCACCAGGTTCTTGATATAGGCGCTGGTCCAGCACTGGCACACGCCGACAATGCCTTCGGAATCCAGAGCGATAAAGCACAGGCTCGGATCGTATTCAGGATCGGTTTCAAAACGCTGTTGCCAGACGTCGAGTGCCGGCACGCGACCGCCACCTTGCTGATAACCCAGTTCCATCAACCGATGAATGGCTTCTGCCAGTTCGGTGCGGTATTCGCTGAGGACAATTCCCTGAGGCCAAGTGATCGCAGGCACAACTTCAGCGAGGTTGCGCCGCATCAGAAAGCAGAAGTCCTTGCTCAAGCCTCAATGACCTTGTTCAGCGACAGCCTTGGCTGCTTCGATCAGGCACTTGGTCAGCTCTGGCGAGGAGAACTTGGTCAGCACCGCGTTCGCGCCGGCAAGACGGGCCTTTTCGCTGTTCATCGCGCTGTCCAAAGAAGTGTGCAGCAGCACATAGAGGTGCGAGAAGTCCGGGGTTTCGCGCAGGGTTCGGGTAAATGCGTAACCGTCCATCTCCGACATTTCGATGTCCGAGACGATCAGGTTGATCTGCTGGGCCGTGCCTTGCAGGTCCAGCAGGCAGTCGATGGCTTCCTTGGCACTGCGGGCGGTGTGGCATTGCAGGCCGAGGTTGCGCAGGGTGTGCACCGATTGCTGCAACGCCACCTGGCTGTCATCGACCACCAGAATCCGCGCGTTGCCGAGTACTTCGGCGTCTTCCATGCTCAGTTCGGTCGGGGCCGTTTCGATCTGTGCCGGGGCGATGCCATGGATCACTTTTTCGATGTCCAGCACCTGTACCAATGTGCCGTCGACTGAGGTCACGCCAGTGATGTACGAACGCACGCCGCCAGAGCCAAAGGGCGGCGGACGGATGTCGGTGGTCAGGCAGTGGACGATCTTGCTCACGGCTTGAACATGTAAACCCTGCTTGGAGCGGCTGACATCGGTGACGATCAGGCAGCCACCGTTCGGGTCTTCCAGCGGTCGTTCGCCGATGGCACGGCTGAGGTCGATCACCGACAACGAGGCACCGCGCAGGGTGGCGATGCCTTTGACGTGGGGATGCGACTCCGGCAGCTTGGTCAGCGGCGGGCAGGGAATGATTTCACTGACTTTCAGCAGGTTGATCGCCATCAGCTTGCCGCTGCGCAAGGTAAACAGCAGAAGCGAAAGTGAATCTGCGCGGGCTTTGTTTGAAGACATAAAAACCTTCTGTGGAAAAAGGTGATAAGCGACCGCGAGGATCGCCAACAGCTATCGATGCCGGGTTATCGACTTGTTGCGGGCAGGCTTTAGGCCAAATGCCCAAACGGTAACCCCCAGTGGCGAGGGAGCTTGCTCCCGCTCGGCTGCGCAGCAGTCGCAAAATCGGACGGCCTGATACAGGGCGGAGCCTGATTTGGGAGCGCTTCGCGCTCCAGCGGGAGCAAGCTCCCTCGCCACAAGGGTTAGGCGGCGCTCATTTCATGCCCAATCGTTTGGCCATTCTTCCAAGATTCGCCCGATCCAAGCCTAGCTCACGCGCTGCACTCGCCCAATTGTTATGGTGCCGTTCCAGACAGGCGTCGATCAGTCGACGCTGATAATCCTCGGTCGCCGCCCGCAAGTCTCCCGAGACCAAAGCAGCAGGGCTGACAGGGACTGGATCAGTTGCAAGCTCAACGCTGCCATTGGGCAAATCCAGATCCGCCGCGCTCAAACTGAGAATCTTCGGCCGCTCCTTGCAGTTACCCAGCGCCTTCAAGGCGCTGCGGCCAATCAAGTGCTCCAGCTCCCGCACATTGCCCGGCCATGCATACGCCAGCAATGCAGCCTGTGCATCGCTGTTCAGGCGCAGGCTATTGAGGCCCATGCGTGAACGGTTCTGCTCGAGGAAATAGCCGCTGAGCAGCAGCACATCCCGCCCACGATCGCGCAGAGCGGGCACCAGCAACGGATAAACGCTCAGACGGTGATAGAAGTCGGCACGGTAGCGGCCGCTGCGCACTTCCTCGGCCAGGTCGCGGTTGGTCGCGGCGATCAGACGTACGTCCACCTGATGTTCTTTGTCTGACCCCAATCGCTGCAATTGACCGCTTTGCAGGACGCGCAGCAATTTGGCCTGGACGGTCAGGGACAGTTCACCGACTTCATCGAGAAACAGCGTGCCGCCATTGGCCAGTTCAAACTTGCCGCGCCGATCGTTCATCGCGCCGGTGAAGGCGCCGCGGACGTGGCCGAACAATTCGCTTTCCACCAGCGTCTCCGGCAGCGCGGCACAGTTGAGGCTGATGATCGGCTTGTCGGCTCGGGGCGATGCGGCGTGGATGGCTTGGGCGACCAGTTCCTTGCCGACCCCGGTTTCGCCGGTGATCAGCACGGTAAGATCGCTGCCGCCCACCAGATTGATTTCTTCCACCAGCCGTTTGTGGGCCTTGCTCTGGCCAATCATCTCGCGGTTCTGCTGGCCGCTGGCTTGTCGGTAAACCTCGGCACGCTGATGTTCGTCTTCGACACGATTGGCCAGTCGTTCGATGCGCTCGGCGGCGTTGACCGTGGCGGCGGCGAGGCTGGCGAAGGCTTCCAGGGCGTCCAGTTCGATCGGTTTGAAGCGCTCCGGATCGAGTGCATCGAGGGTCAACAAACCCCATGGACGCTCGTCGATAAACAGCGGGCAACCCATGCAGTCGTGGACTTCCAGATGATCATCGAGGCCATCGATCAGGCCGTCGTAAGGGTCGGGCAAGTCGCTGTCGGCGGCGAAACGGGTCGGGCCGTGGCTGCTGAGCAGCGCTTCGAAGCGCGGGTGTTCGCTGACTTTGAAGCGTCGGCCGAGGGTGTCGGTGCTCAACCCGTCGACGGCCAGCGGCACCAGCCATTCGCCATCAAGGCGCAGCAGGGCAGCAGCATCGCACGGGAGCAAGGCGCGCATGGCTTCGAGCAAGCGCCGATAACGCTCGCCTTCGGGGAGTTCGCGGGACAGGTCGGCGACCAGTGGCAGCAGTGTGGTTAGCAAGGCTTTTGCAGTCATAGTGACTCCATGTAGTCGGTATGACTATAAGTCAGTGTGTGTCGATATGACTATAAAGAATTTAACTTGTTGATTTATAACGTTTTAATTACTGGCACGGAAACTGATAAGTACAAGGCAGTCAGTTAGCAATCCAAGTAGATCAGGAGTCGCCTTATGCTTAGCGTTCAAGACCGTGCAATCGTCAAATCCACCGTGCCCTTGCTGGAAAGCGGTGGCGAAGCATTGATCACTCATTTCTACCGCATGATGCTGTCCGAGTACCCGGAAGTCCGCCCGCTGTTTAACCAGGCCCACCAGGCCAGCGGTGATCAGCCGCGCGCTTTGGCCAACGGTGTCTTGATGTATGCGCGGCACATCGACCAGCTCGACCAGTTGGGCGACCTGGTGGCCAAGATCATCAACAAGCACGTGGCCCTGCAGATCCTTCCGGAACATTACCCGATTGTCGGCGCCTGCCTGCTGCGAGCCATCTCTGAAGTGCTGGGCGACGAGATCGCCACACCTGAAGTGATGGCCGCCTGGGGGGCTGCTTACGGCCAATTGGCCGACATCCTGATCGGCGCCGAAACCAGCATCTACGACCAGAAGGAACAGGCACCCGGCGGCTGGCGCGGGGCGCGGGAGTTCATCGTGGCGTCCAAGGTGGAGGAGAGCGCGGAAATCATCTCGTTCTACTTCGAACCGGCTGACAAAGGCCCGATTCTGGCGGCAGAACCCGGTCAGTACATCGGCATGAAACTGATCCTCGATGGCGAAGAGATTCGTCGTAACTATTCGCTGTCGGCCTTGGCCAACAAGGGCCAGTACCGGATCAGCGTCAAGCGTGAAACCGGTGGCCGCGCCTCCAACTATCTGCACGATCAACTGCATGTAGGCGCAAAAATTCAGCTGTTCCCGCCATCGGGCGAGTTCACCCTGACCGACAGCGTCAAACCGTTAGTGCTGATCAGCGGCGGTGTAGGCATCACTCCGACGCTGGCGATGCTCGAAGCGGCGCTGGCAACCGAGCGGCCGGTGCACTTTATCCACTGCGCGCGTAACGGTAGTGTTCACGCCTTCCGCGACTGGATCGATGGCTTGGCCGAGCGTCACCCGCAGCTCAAACGCTTCTATTGCTACGACGAAGATGATGGCGTGAGCCCGGCGGCGAACAAGGTTGGCCTGTTGAGCCAGGAGCAACTGGGCGAGTGGTTGCCGCAGCAGCGCGATCTGGATGCTTACTTCCTCGGACCTAAAGGCTTCATGGCGGCGGTCAAACGTCACCTCAAAGCGCTGGGTGTGCCGGAGAAGCAGAGCCGTTACGAATTCTTCGGGCCGGCTTCGGCGTTGGAGTAACCGCTTATCTTGTAGGAGCACGCCTTGCCGGCGAAGGCGATCTTGAGGACGCCTTCGCCGGCAAGCCGTGCTCCTACGAGTGTGTGTCGGTCTTTCAGCTCTTCAGTTCTTTCAAATGTTTGTACACCGTTGCCCGCCCCATGTTCAGCACGTTCGCCACATAGTTGGAGGCGCTTTTGCCTTTGAAGGCGCCCTCGGCGTGCAGTGCCAGCACCAGTTCGCGTTTATGGTCACGGGTCAGCAGGTTCAGGCTCAGCTGACGTTCGCGAAGCCAAGCGTGGAGGAAGGTGTTGATGCGCTCCTGCCAGTCATCGCGAAACAGTGAGTCCGGTTGCGGAATCAACTTGCTCGGCGACAGGAACAGGTCCAGCGCGGCTTTGGCGTTTTCGAACAACGAAATATTCAGATTGATGCACAGCACCGCCAGCGGATGACCTTCGCTGTCGCGCAGCACGCTGCTCAGGCTGCGAATCTTCTGACCATCCCAATTGAGCTTTTCGTACGGCCCGATGTTTCGTTCGCTGATCTCTTCGCTGAGCATGTCCTCCAGCGCCGAGTCGTCACCGACTTCGCGTTTGGACAGGTTGTTGGCGATGTAGTCGACCTTCTGGGTGCGCAGATCGTGCAGCACCACCTCGGCGTGAGGAAAGAACAACGTGGCGATGGCATCGGCGATCGCACGGAAGTTATCCAGTGGCGAGCGCTCCAATGGAGAGTCATCAAGGACCGGTTCTTGTTCTTGGGCGTTCATAAAGTGCAGCTCCAGACAGCATCAGCGCCCCGTCAAAAAAGGGCGCTGGAAGTTTGCCGCAATCGTGTCGATACGTCACTCGCGTCCGAAAGTCAGCCCAGTCGCGAAGGGGACAGCATCTGAGTGTTCAGACCGAAGCGAGTCAGTTGCTCGGGCAAGGCTTCGCCGCGTACCAGTGCAGCGCTCGCCTGGCCCATGGCCGGTGAGGTCTGGATGCCATAACCGCCTTGTGCCGCTACCCAGAATAACCCCGGCACCTGCGGATCGAAACCGGACAGCAAATCACCGTCGCTCACGAAACTGCGCAAGCCGGCCCAGGTGCGGGTCGGACGGCGGATGGTCAGGGTGGTGGCTTCTTCGATCTGGTAGATGCCCATCGCGATGTCCAGCTCTTCAGGCTGCACGTCGTGTGGTTCCACCGGGTCGGCGTTGGCTGGCGAGCCGAGGAACATTCCGGCGTCGGGCTTCATGTAGAAGGATTCGTCGAGGCTGACCAGCATTGGCCAATGGTGGATGTCCACGCCCTCGGGGCCGGCGAAGATGAACGCCGCACGGCGCTTGGGTTGCAGGCCCAGTGGTTTGGCACCGGCGAGCTCACCGATTTTGTCGGCCCAGGCACCTGCCGCGTTGATGATGATCGGAGCGCTGAAGGTTTGACCGTTGGTTTGTACGTGCCATACACCTTCGGCGTCACGGGTCAGGCTCAGGACTTCGCTGTCAGTATGAACTTCGCCCTTGTTGCGTCGGATACCGCGCAGGTAACCCTGGTGCAAGGCATCGGTGTCGATGTCGCTGGCGGTCGGGTCGTAAATCGCACCATGGACCTTTTCCCGACGCAGGATCGGCAGGCGCACGCAGGCTTCGTCGGCGCTGAGCATCTGCATTTCCGGCACCGTGGCTTTGGCGCTCAGGTATTGATTGTTCAACTCGTCCGGGTCGCCGGTGAAGTCCACGGTCATCTCGCCACGCGGAGTCAGCAGCGGGTGTTCGCAGAAACCGGCCGGCGGCGCGTCGAAGAAATCACGGCTGGCCTGGGTCAGCGCCCGAACCTGCGGTGTGCCGTAGGCGGCGGTGAACAGCGCCGCTGAACGTCCGGTGGAGTGGTAAGCCGGATGGGACTCGCGTTCGAGCACGATCACTCGGGCGTGCTGCGACAACCAGAAACCGGTGGAAGCACCGGCAATCCCGCCGCCGATGATGATGAAATCTGCCTGGCTCATGAACGTCTCCTGATGGGGCGTAAATGCCGAAATTTGTGGTGTTAGTGCTGTAGGCGGTAAAGGGCATTGGCCAGTGCAATGTCTTCCAGGCCCAGACCGATGGAGCGGAAGAACACATGGCGGTCATAACCAGGGCGCTGGACTTTTTCGCTGAGCAGATCGGGCAGGTCGCCGATGATCGCGTTTTTGTCCCAGCCATGTTGTTCACCGGCAATCAGCATCTCGCCGGCCGAGCCCGGGGTGGTCAGACGATAGTCACAGAACACCTGCATGTCATTGAGGCTCTGCGGCGGCACTTCATGGGCACGCGGTGCGTTGGTGCTGATCGAGGTGATCAGCGCCGGTTTGCTCAAGCTTGACGGGTCGATCACCGGGCCTGCGGACGAGGTGCAGAGCATGATCACGTCGGCGTCTTGCACGGCTGCTTCACGACTGTCGACGATGGTCAGGCGTGGATCGAGGCTCTTGAGTTGCGCCAATACTTCGGGATTCTTGTCACTCAGGCTCGGCGAGTAGAGGCTGATGCTCTGCCAGTCGCGCAGACCTTTGACGTAGTGCAAGTGCGCCTGGGCGACTTTGCCGCTGCCAATGATCGCCAGGCGTTTGGCTTTGAGCGGGGCGAGGGCGTCGACCGCCACGGCGGTTGTGGCAGCGGTGCGCGCCGTGGTCAGTTCGCCTGCATCGCAGAGCAGCAACGGCTGGCCGGTCTGCATCGACATCAGCAGCGTCCAGGCGGTCACCAGCGGGCCTTGTTCACGCACGATGTACGGCGAGGTCTTGACCCCGTACACGCCGTCTTCGGCCAATACGCCCAGATAGTTGATGAAGTCGCCAGCGCCCTGCGGGAATTCCACCAGTTGCTGCGCCGGTTGCACAGCTTGCCCGGCGGCCAGGTCGCGGAACAGCTTGCGCAGGATCTGCGGCACGTCGACCTGCGCCAGCAGCTCGCGGGCCTGAGGTTGGGTGATCACGTAAGGCGTACTGGACATGGTCGGCTCCGGGAGCTGGAAGTAAACTAATTTGTCCATTATGGACTTTTAGTTGTCTCGATCAATCTCCGGACGAAAAAAAAGCGCAGTCCGTTTCCGGCTGCGCCTCTTTTAGTGCGACCCGTGTTACGGGCGCTTGCGCTCAACCGCCCGCAGCAGATGCGTCGGTGGCGTTTCGCAACTGATCTTGCGACCCAGCAGCGCCTCGATGGACGGTAGCTGGTAGGAGTCGTCTTCACCGGCAAAGCTGATGGACACGCCATCGGCGCCGGCACGACCGGTACGACCGATGCGATGCACGTAGTCGTCCGGGACTTCCGGAAGGGTGAAGTTGATCACGTGGCTGATGCCGTCGATGTGGATGCCGCGACCGGCCACATCGGTGGCGACCAGGACGCGGATCTTGCCTTCGCGGAAACCTTCCAGGGTCTTGATGCGCTTGTGCTGCGGCACGTCGCCGGACAGTTGCGCGGCGTTGACGCCGTCACGCACCAGGCGTTCTTCGATGCGCCGCACTTCATCCTTGCGGTTGGCGAACACCATCACCCGCTCCCAACCATTGTCGTTGACCAGGTTGTAGAGCAGTTTGTATTTGTCGGCACCGGCCACGGCGTAGATGTGTTGCTCGACGTTTTCGCTGGCCACGTTCTGGGACTCGATCTCGACGATCGACGGGTCGGTGGTCCATTGCTTGGCCAGGTTCATCACATCTTCGGTGAAGGTCGCGGAAAACAGCAGCGTCTGACGCTCGTTTTTCGGCGGAGTCTGGCGAATGATCTGACGCACTTGTGGGATGAAACCCATGTCGAGCATCCGGTCGGCTTCGTCCAGGACCATGACTTCGACCATGTCCAGGTGCACGTCGCCGCGCTGGTTGAAGTCGAGCAGGCGGCCCGGGGTGGCCACGAGAATGTCGCAATGACGGGCTTCGAGGTGCTTGAGCTGCTTGTCGAAGTCCATGCCGCCAACAAACGTCATGACGTTGAGGCCGGTGTATTTGGTCAGGTCGGCTGCGTCCTTGGCGATCTGCACCACCAGTTCACGGGTCGGCGCGATGATCAGCGCCCGCGGCTCGCCCATGTAACGCTCTTTCGGCGGCGGGGTTTCCAGCAACTGGGTGATGATCGAAATCAGGAACGCTGCGGTTTTGCCGGTGCCGGTCTGGGCGCGGCCAATGGCATCTTTGCCGGCCAGGGTAAAGCCGAGGACTTGTGCCTGGATCGGCGTGCAATACGGGAAGCCCAGGTCCTGGATGGCGTGCATCAGTTCGGGGGCAAGTTTGAAATCGTGAAAACGGGTTTTGCCTTCCTGGGGTTCGACGGCGAAGTCTTCGAGTTTCCAGGGGATAACCGGTGCTTTCGGCTTCGGTTCGCGACGCGGTCGGGCAGGTTTCGCAGCTTCGCTGCTCGGTTCTTCAGAGGCTTGAGCCTCAACGGGTTGGACGGCCGGTGTGGCCATCGGCTCGTGCTTCGGTACCGCTACGGTTGCGGTCCGGCCAGACTGATTACCGTCGGTGCGGTGGCTGGGATGGTGAGAAGGAGCGCTGGAGACTGGCGCGAGCTGCTCAGTCTCGCTTTTACCGAACATTTTCTTGAGTGCTTTGAGCACGGTCATCTCATCAATTGATTAAGGAATATACGCCGGCCAGTGTAATGCAAGAATCGGGCGCGGCGTAGTGGGATGGATCAATGGGCTGCTTTTCACATAAACAGTTAACGCAAGCGCTCGGCGAGCCAGACACCAATGTCGCGAATCTCCTCGGGTAACACTTCGTGGCCCATTGGGTATTCCTGCCATGTCACGGTGACACCATGCTGCTTTAAATACTCGTAGGCGGTGCGGCCCATGGCGTTTTGAACGACGTCATCGTACTGGCCGTGTAAAGACAGCACGGGAATGCGCTGCTGGCTGGCGGAAAGCTCCAGTTCATCACTGAAGGTCGGTGCATAAGTCGAGAGGGCAAGTACGCCACCCAGCGGTCCCTGCCATTTCAAAAACGCGGCGTGTAACGCCACCGCACCACCTTGGGAGAAACCTGCCAAAAATATCCGCGAAGCGTCTATTCCGCTGGCGCGCTGCACGTCGATCAATTTAATGACCCTGTCTGCCGACTCTTCCAGCTGCTCGCGGTTGATCGCGCGCGCCGGGCTCATGGCCAATATGTCGTACCAGCTTGGCATCTCGTAACCACCATTGATGGTCACGGCGCAGGTCGGTGCCTGAGGCAGAACGAAGCGGGTGGTCAGCAGGCTTTCCTGTAACGCCTCGGCCACCGGCAGGAAGTCGTAGCGATCGGCGCCCAGGCCGTGCAGCCAGATAACGCAGGCATCTGCGGGCTTCACGGGCTGAAGAATCAAGGGCTCGGTCATGGTTGCTCCAATGTTGTGCAGGCGCTCTCATTGAGTGCGAGGTCTGAGGGCATGCCTGGTTGATCAGTTAATAAGATGTCGCAAGGCTACAAGTTTTGCTATTGACCTGTCGCACAATCGCTTCGGCGAGCGGTCTGGTACGGGCTTTGCTATGGGGAAACGGTGCAACCCATCTCGCGCCTTGCGGTAACACTATCAGTGTACTGCTGGCGGTGGGATAGCAAAGAATCCGGTGATGGATGTTCGCCAGTGGCCGCTACGGGCTTCGCGAACGTGAAAGGGCTACCGCCCGTTCGGCCGATTGGTGAGAAGTGAGTTGTCCATGATGTGGATTTTCTCCTACTAGACTCATAGCGCAGGTCTTACGTCGGTTGACCCCAAAAAAAGCCAACACGGGTCAACAACGCCTCATAAGGGTGCGACTGGACTCAAGCTCCGACACAACAAGAGCAAAACTGGAGGTTTGAATGAAGATGTTGAAATCCACCCTGGCGATCGTGACTGCAGCCGCAGTACTCGGTGTCAGTGGGTTCGCTCAGGCGGGTGCAACCCTGGATGCAGTGCAGAAGAAAGGTTTCGTACAGTGCGGCGTCAGTGACGGTCTGCCTGGCTTCTCGGTTCCGGACTCCACTGGCAAGATCATCGGCATCGATGCTGACGTCTGCCGCGCTGTGGCCGCTGCCGTATTCGGCGACGCGACCAAGGTCAAATTCAGCCAGTTGAACGCCAAAGAGCGCTTCACCGCGCTGCAGTCCGGCGAAATCGACGTGCTGTCGCGTAACACCACCTGGACCAGCTCCCGCGATTCGGGCATGGGCCTGGTGTTTGCTGGCGTGACGTACTACGACGGCATCGGCTTCCTGGTGAACAACAAGCTGGGCGTGAAGAGCGCGAAAGAGCTCGACGGCGCCACCATCTGCATTCAAGCCGGTACCACCACCGAGCTGAACGTTTCCGACTACTTCCGCGGTAACGGTCTGAAATACACCCCGATCACCTTCGACACCTCCGATGAAAGCGCCAAATCGCTGGAATCCGGTCGTTGCGACGTGCTGACCTCCGACAAATCCCAGCTCTACGCACAACGCAGCAAGCTGGCGACCCCGACCGACTACGTCGTTCTGCCGGAAACCATCTCCAAGGAGCCTCTGGGCCCGGTCGTGCGTAAAGGCGACGAAGAGTGGTTCAGCATCGTCAAGTGGACCCTGTTCGCGATGCTCAACGCTGAAGAAATGGGCATCACCCAGAAAAACGTTGAAGCTGAAGCCAAAGCCACCAAGAACCCGGACGTTGCTCGTCTGCTGGGCACTGACGGTGAATACGGCAAAGACCTGAAAGTGAAGAAAGACTGGGTCGTGCAGATCGTCAAGCAAGTGGGTAACTACGGTGAAGTGTTCGAGAAAAACCTCGGCAAAGGCACTCCACTGGCCATCGACCGCGGGCTGAACGCTCTGTGGAACAACGGCGGCATTCAATACGCACCACCAGTGCGCTGATGGTTCTATCACCCGGTGGGCCAACCACCGGGTGATGTTCTGTTCCATTATTTGCGGGGCACTTCATGCAAAATTCAATCGGCGCACCAAAGCAGAGGCTCAGCCTCAGCGATCCAAAAGTGCGTGCGTGGCTATTTCAGATCATCACCATTGTGGCGGTGGTCTCGATGGGCTGGTATCTGTTCGATAACACACAGACCAACCTTCAACACCGGGGCATTACCTCCGGCTTCAGCTTTTTGGAGCGCAGTGCCGGTTTCGGCATCGCTCAACACCTGATCGACTACACCGAATCGGACTCGTATGCCCGGGTGTTTGTCATCGGCCTGCTCAACACGCTGCTGGTGACCTTCATCGGCGTGATCCTGGCGACGATCCTCGGGTTCATCGTTGGTGTGTCACGGCTGTCGAAGAACTGGATCATTGCCAAGCTGGCGACGGTGTATGTGGAGGTGTTCCGTAACATTCCGCCGCTGCTGCAAATCCTGTTCTGGTACTTCGCGGTGTTCCTGACCATGCCGGGGCCACGCAACAGCCATAACTTCGGCGACACCTTCTTTGTCAGCAGCCGTGGCCTGAACATGCCGGCCGCATTGACGGCGGATGGTTTCTGGCCGTTTGTGGTCAGCATCGTCGTGGCCATTGTCGCCATCGTGCTGATGAGCCGCTGGGCGACCAAGCGCTTCGAAGAAACCGGCGTACCGTTCCACAAGTTCTGGGTGGGCCTGGCGCTGTTCTTTGCGATCCCTGCGCTGTGCGCATTGATCTTCGGCGCGCCATTGCACTGGGAAATGCCGAAGCTGCAAGGCTTCAACTTCGTCGGTGGCTGGGTACTGATCCCGGAACTGCTGGCGCTGACCCTGGCCCTGACGGTGTACACCGCGGCGTTCATCGCCGAGATCGTGCGTTCGGGCATCAAGTCGGTCAGCCACGGCCAGACGGAAGCGGCGCACTCGTTGGGATTGCGCAACGGTCCGACCCTGCGCAAGGTGATCATCCCGCAAGCCCTGCGCGTGATCATTCCGCCGCTGACCAGCCAATACCTGAACCTGGCGAAGAACTCCTCGCTGGCGGCCGGTATCGGTTATCCGGAAATGGTTTCGTTGTTTGCCGGTACGGTGCTGAACCAGACCGGGCAGGCGATCGAGGTGATTGCCATCACCATGAGCGTGTACCTGGCGATCAGTATCAGCATTTCCCTGCTGATGAACTGGTACAACAAGCGCATTGCGCTGATCGAGCGGTAAGGAAAAGCGCATGACGACTCATACTTTCAAACCTGACATGCCGCCACCGATCAAAGTCTTCGGGCCGGTGGCGTGGATGCGCGCCAACATGTTTTCCAGCTGGCTCAACACCTTGCTGACCCTGTTTGCGTTCTACCTGATCTACCTGGTGGTGCCGCCGATCCTGCATTGGGCGATCCTCGATGCCAACTGGGTCGGCACCAGCCAGGCCGACTGCACCAAGGAGGGCGCCTGCTGGGTGTTCATCCAGCAGCGCTTCGGTCAGTTCATGTACGGCTACTACCCGGTGGACTTGCGCTGGCGCGTGGACCTGACCGTGTGGCTGGCGGTCATCGGCGTGGCACCGTTGTTTATCTCGCGCGTTCACCATAAAGCGGTATACGGGCTGAGCTTCCTGGTGCTGTACCCGATCATTGCCTACTTCCTGCTGCATGGCGGCGTGTTCGGCCTGAGCACCGTGGCGACCAGTCAGTGGGGCGGGTTGATGCTGACCCTGGTGATCGCCACCGTCGGTATTGCCGGTGCATTGCCGCTGGGGATCATCCTGGCGCTGGGCCGTCGTTCGAACATGCCGGCGATTCGCGTGGTCTGCGTGACCTTCATCGAATTCTGGCGCGGCGTGCCGTTGATCACGGTGCTGTTCATGTCCTCGGTAATGCTGCCGTTGTTCCTGCCTGAAGGCATGAACTTCGACAAACTGTTGCGGGCGCTGATTGGCGTGATCCTGTTCCAGTCGGCTTACGTGGCCGAAGTGGTGCGCGGTGGTCTGCAAGCGATTCCAAAAGGTCAGTACGAAGCGGCTGCGGCGATGGGCCTCGGTTACTGGCGCAGCATGGGCCTGGTGATTTTGCCGCAAGCCCTGAAGCTGGTGATCCCTGGCATCGTCAACACCTTCATTGCGCTGTTCAAGGACACGAGCCTGGTGATCATCATCGGCCTGTTCGACTTGCTCAACAGCGTCAAACAAGCCGCCGCCGACCCGAAATGGTTGGGCATGGCCACCGAAGGCTATGTGTTCGCGGCCCTGGTGTTCTGGATTTTCTGTTTTGGTATGTCGCGCTATTCCATGCATCTGGAACGCAAGCTCGACACTGGCCACAAGCGTTAGGAGTTCTGTAATGAGCGAAGCAATCAAAAAGCCTGTGAGCCCTGAAGGCATTATTCAGATGCAGGGCGTGAACAAGTGGTACGGCCAGTTCCACGTGTTGAAAGACATCAACCTGAACGTTAAACAGGGCGAGCGTATCGTCCTGTGCGGCCCGTCGGGTTCCGGCAAATCCACCACCATCCGTTGCCTCAACCGTCTGGAAGAACACCAGCAGGGCCGCATCGTGGTCGATGGCGTGGAACTGACCAACGACCTCAAGCAGATCGAATCGGTCCGTCGTGAAGTCGGCATGGTGTTCCAGCACTTCAACCTGTTCCCGCACCTGACCATCCTGCAGAACTGCACGCTGGCGCCGATGTGGGTGCGCAAGATGCCCAAGCGCAAGGCCGAAGAAATCGCCATGCATTACCTGGAACGCGTCCGCATTCCAGAGCAGGCGCATAAATTCCCGGGGCAACTGTCCGGCGGTCAGCAACAGCGTGTGGCGATTGCCCGCGCCCTGTGCATGAAACCGAAAATCATGCTGTTCGACGAACCGACCTCGGCTCTCGACCCGGAAATGGTGAAAGAGGTGCTGGACACCATGATCGGCCTGGCCGAAGACGGCATGACCATGCTCTGCGTGACCCACGAAATGGGCTTCGCCCGCACCGTGGCCAACCGCGTGATCTTCATGGACAAGGGCGAAATCGTCGAACAGGCCGCGCCGAACGACTTCTTCGATAATCCGCAGAATGAACGGACCAAGCTGTTCCTGAGCCAGATTCTGCATTGATTGGCGCTTGGTAAAGCAATAAACCCGGACAGTGTTCCGGGTTTATTTTTGCCCGTTATTCAGGGTCAGGATGCCAGCACCGTCTCCTGTTCAGGGAAGCGTGCGGCCAGCAGCCGCTTCAACTCGGAGCCTTCGTTCATCGCTTGTATTTCAGCAAGCAGGTGAGGATGGCGATCCAGTAGACGCATCAGCGTGAACAATGCTTGAGGAGGTGGGAGCTCGCCGCGCTCGTATCGTGAAAACGCGTTGTGGCCAGCGCCGGAAAGCAGCTTCACCGCGACCTTCTGAGTGAGGTGCAGTTTGCGGCGGATACGCTTCATCTCGCTGCCCATGATTTGAAAGCAGTCTTCGAGCAGTTTATCGCCAGCGTCGGAGTAGCGCTCGGCGCTGTCAGTATCATTATCGAAAATGATTTCACCGCAGACCTTGCACTCCCAGCCGGCAATATCGTGCACCCAGCGTGAAACGTTCTTGTAGTCGACACTGAGGCTGCGACCTTCGAAATGTTGCATGGCATGTTGGGTGCCGCAACTCATGCATTGCCGCGTATTCATATGTTCTTCTCCTTGAAAGAGATCACCGGAGGGCCGCCGTTGGAGCAATAGGTCACTTTGATGTAGAGCTCCAAGTCATGAAATGTAGTGTGGTAAACGTCTTGCCAGTTTCGGTGATCGGTGTAGCAAGTCATCGACTTGTAGAGCATCCGGCGTTCCAGCGAGCAAATGATTGACTCCATACCTCGCAGGGACAATCCCATTCGCTTGCCGGAACTCAATGCAACTTGAGTAAATGCTTTGGCTCCTTGCCTCCTGACTTCATCCTTGATGACTAACAAGGCGTAGTGGGGTGTGTTCTTTTCCATAAGAAGCCGTGAACCCTATCCCTGAAATTACCCTTAAAGGGTAATTTTGACTAATCGAAAATCCCGCTCCATTTCCCTCTCCCTGACCGTAGGCGGTTGCCGTCCTACACGTAGCTGACTAACATGTCAGAAAATTCATCCTATGATTGGATGAAAGGGCGAATCCTATGTCAGACATTTCTCCGCTAGTTAAACGGTCCCTGGTCGACCAGGCACTGGACCAGTTACGCCTGCGCATCACTGAAGGCGTCTGGACGGTGGGCCAACGCTTGCCCACCGAACCTGAGCTGTCCGCCGAGCTGGGCATCAGTCGCAATACCGTGCGTGAAGCCATGCGCGTATTGGCGTTTTCCGGGTTGATCGAAATCCGTCAGGGCGACGGCAGCTATTTGCGGGCGGTGGTCGATCCACTGGACACCCTGAAGGCGTTGTCCCGCTGCTCCCATGAACAGGCCCGTGAAACCCGGCACATTCTGGAAGTCGAGGCCATCGGCCTGGCCGCATTACGGCGTACCGACGAAGACCTGGTGGCATTGCGCGAGGCGTTGGGCGTCAGTGGCAGCCACTATCACGGCGATCTCGACACGTATATCGCCTGCGATCTGGTGTTCCACCGACGTTTGGTGGATGCCGCGCATAACCCGACCCTCAGCGAGCTGTACCGCTATTTCTCCAGCGTTGTCGGCGCGCAATTACGCGAAACCCTGAACATTTCCCCCCGACGCCAAGAGGTGTTCGACCTGCATATCGAACTGCTTGATGCCGTCGAGCAACGCGACCCGGAACGGGCCAAAGCCCTGTCGAGGCAGTTGATCAATGAACCTTGAAACCGAGAACCCCATGTCCAGCCGCAACAGCCACATCACGCAGCCCAAGCGCACCGCAGAGCTCGAAGAGCTGTTGATCGACGCCGAGGCGGATGACGAACAGGTCCAGCAAAGTCACCCGATTCTGCGGCGGCCGTGGCTGTTATTGCTGGGCCTGATTCTGGTAGCGCTGAACCTGCGCCCGGCGCTGTCGAGCATGGCGCCGATGCTCAGCGAGGTGTCGAAAACCCTTGGTTTGTCGGCAGCCCAGGCCGGTTTGCTGACGACGTTGCCGGTGCTGTGCCTCGGTTTGTTTGCACCGCTGGCGCCCGTGCTGGCACGACGTTTTGGCGCCGAGCGAGTGGTGCTGGGCATTCTCTTGATGTTGGCCGGCGGGATCATCCTGCGCAGTTCGTTCGGCGAGATCGGCCTGTTTGCCGGCAGCGTGCTGGCCGGTGCGAGCATCGGTGTGATCGGTGTATTGCTGCCCGGCATCGTTAAACGCGACTTTGCGAAACACGCGGGCACCATGACCGGCGTCTACACCATGGCCCTGTGCCTGGGGGCGGCGATGGCTGCGGGTGCGACCGTGCCGTTGAGCGAGCATTTCGACAAGAGCTGGGCCTTGGGCCTCGGCTTCTGGGTGGTTCCGGCATTGGTCGCGGCGATTTTCTGGTTGCCACAAGTCGGGCAGAAACACGGTGCGCACAACGTCGCGTATCGGGTCCGCGGCCTGTTGCGTGATCCACTGGCCTGGCAAGTGACGCTCTATATGGGCCTGCAATCTTCTCTGGCCTACATCGTGTTCGGCTGGTTGCCGTCGATCCTGATCGGTCGCGGCCTGACGCCGACCCAGGCGGGTCTGGTGCTGTCAGGCTCGGTCATCGTTCAGTTGGCGAGTTCACTGGCGGCACCATGGCTGGCGACGCGTGGCAAGGATCAGCGTCTGGCGATCGTCATCGTCATGCTGCTGACCCTTAGCGGCCTGTTCGGTTGTCTTTACGCACCGATCGAAGGCCTGTGGGGCTGGGCGATCCTGCTGGGTCTGGGGCAGGGCGGTACGTTCAGTCTGGCGTTGACCCTGATCGTGCTGCGTTCACGGGACGCCCATGTCGCAGCGAATCTGTCGAGCATGGCCCAAGGCTTCGGTTACACCCTGGCGTCCATGGGGCCGTTCGCGGTCGGCATCGTGCATGACTGGACCGGCGGCTGGAACGCCTTGGGCTGGATTTTCGGCATCATCGGCCTCGGGGCGATCATCGCCGGCCTCGGCGCCGGACGTTCGCTGTACGTCCAGGTCGTAAGCGAAAAGGTCTGATACCCGCACACTGTCGGTATTCGGCTCACGAATGCCGATAGTGTTTCGCGCCTTTGTTGACTATCGTGCAGGCAATCTTGCAAACGTTCGGAGCCTGTCCATGAGTGATGCCCACAACGCATTGATCACCCAGTTCTACCAAGCCTTCCAGCGGCTGGATGCCGAGGCCATGAGCGCCTGCTATACCGACGACGTGGTGTTCAGTGATCCGGCGTTCGGCGAGTTGCACGGCCAAGAGGCCGGCGACATGTGGCGCATGCTCACTACCCGGGCCAAGGATTTTTCCCTGACGTTCGATAACGTGCGCAGCGATGAGCGCACGGGCGGCGCCCATTGGGTGGCGACGTACCTGTTCAGCCAGACCGGCAACACCGTGGTCAACGACATTCAGGCACGTTTTGTTTTTCGCGACGGTAAGATTTGCGAGCATCACGACAGCTTCGATATGTGGGGCTGGTCCCGACAGGCGCTGGGTTTCAAAGGGTTGTTGTGGGGCTGGACGCCAGCGGTGAGGAACGCGGTTCGCGCGCAGGCCTTGAAGGGGCTGAAGGCATTCCAAGCCAGTCGCTGATAAGATCGCGGCTTGTTTCCTACAAGCCTTGATCGTCACGTGAACACCGCCAGCGAATCTTCCGTCATTGCCGCCGAACCAACGCTGCCCGTCAGCAAACCCTGGTTCGTCTACCTCGTTCGCGCGGCCAATGGTTCGCTTTACTGCGGGATCAGCGATGATCCCGTGCGCCGCTTCGCCACCCACCAGAGCGGCAAGGGCGCGCGCTTTTTTCTCTCCAGCCCTGCTGTGGCATTGGTTTACACCGAAGCCTGCCGCGACAAAAGCGAAGCGCTGCGTCAGGAACGGCTGATCAAAAAACTCAAGAAAAGCGCCAAGGAATGCCTGGTGGCGAGTGCTGCTGCGGGCTTATCAATCTGACTGATAAGTGTCCATCAGGCAGATGGGTGGGCTGCACGTGGAATGCGCGCTAAGCTGCGGATACATTATTCGTGCGGCGGAGCCGAGCATGTCCGAGTTGATTCTTCATCATTACCCGACGTCCCTTTTTGCCGAAAAGGCTCGCCTGCTGCTGGGTTTCAAAGGCTTGTCCTGGCGCTCGGTGAAGATCCCGCCGATCATGCCGAAACCTGATCTGACCGCCCTGACCGGCGGCTACCGCAAGACGCCGGTGTTGCAGATTGGCGCGGATATCTATTGCGACACGTCGCTGATCGCCCGTCGTCTGGAACAGGAAAAAGCCTTGCCGGCGTTCTTCCCGGACGGTCAGGAAATGATCACCGCGACCTTTGCCGCATGGGCGGATTCGGTGGTGTTCCAGCACGCGGTCAGCCTGGTGTTTCAACCGGAATCGATCGCCGTGCGCTTCGCAAAGTTACCGCCGGAAGCGATCAAGGCGTTCATTGCCGATCGCGCGGAGTTGTTCAGCGGTGGTAGTGCCACACGGTTGTCGGCCGAACAAGCCCGGCATCAGTGGCCGACTATCATGGCGCGTCTGGAGCAACAGCTTCAGCGCGAGCAGGGCGACTTCCTGTTCGGCGAGCCGTCGATTGCCGACTTTGCCCTGGCCCATCCGTTGTGGTTCCTCAAGGCCACGCCCGTCACGTCACCGTTGGTCGATGCTTATCCGGCGGTTTCGGCATGGTTGGGACGCGTGTTTGGCTTCGGTCATGGCGCATTCAGCGAGATGAGTTCGGAGGAGGCGCTGGAGGTTGCGCGCAATGCTACACCGGCCGCATTGCCGGATGAGCAATTCGACGAACCGAATGGGTTTGAGGCTGGCCAGCAGGTGGCCATTGCCGCCGTCGATTACGGCGTTGACCCGGTGGTGGGTGAGTTGCTGTTTGCGGGCAGTGAAGAATTAATTCTGCGTCGTGAAGACGAGCGGGGCGGTGTGGTGCATGTGCACTTTCCGCGCTTTGGCTTCCGCATCGAAGCAAAGTAGGTTATTTCGCGAATGGTTGGACGGGTTCTGTGGCGAGGGAGCTTGCTCCCGCTTGAGTGCGCAGCACTCATGAAATAGGCATTCATTGCGGAGAGTTTGGGTCTGCTGCGCAGCCCAGCGGGAGCAAGCTCCCTCGCCACAGGGGGTTGAGTGAGGCTCGGGTTACTTCAACGCTGCAAGAATCGCATCCGGGTCATACCCGCGAATCAACGTCCCATTCACATCAATGATCGGAATCCCGCCGCCACCCAGCGCCTCGTAGGCTTTGCGCGCCTCGGCATCCTTCTCGATATCGAACTCCTTGTACGGAATGCCCTTCTGATCGAGAAAACGCCGGGTCAGTTTGCAGTAGCCACACCATTCAGTGGCGTAGAGCACGACGTTGGCCTTGGCTTGAGTCTGCTCCGACACCACCTGCGCCGGATGGAACACCCGCTCGATCTTGCCCCAGTTCTGGTAGACCACGACCACCAGCAGGATCAGCAGGAATTTCTTCAGTACGCCGCCGAGCATCAGTTACGTCGCTTGAGCTGATCGGTGAGTTGGGTCGGCAGACCTTTGATGATCAGCGTGCCCGCTTCTTCGTCGTATTCGATCTTCGAGCCCAGCAGGTGCGCTTCGAAGCTGATGGACAGGCCTTCGGCGCGACCGGTGAAGCGGCGGAACTGGTTGAGGGTACGTTTATCTGCGGGAATCTCCGGCGACAGGCCGTAGTCCTTGTTGCGGATGTGATCGTAGAAGGCCTTCGGACGCTCTTCGTCGATCAGCTCCGAGAGCTCTTCCAGGCCCATGGGTTCGCCCAGTTTTGCCTGGCTGCTGGCGTAATCCACCAGGGTTTTGGTTTTCTCGCGGGCGGATTCTTCCGGCAGGTCTTCGCTTTCGACGAAGTCACTGAAGGCCTTGAGCAGGGTGCGGGTCTCGCCGGGGCCGTCGACGCCTTCCTGGCAGCCGATGAAGTCGCGGAAATACTCTGAAACCTTTTTGCCGTTCTTGCCTTTGATGAACGAAATGTACTGCTTGGACTGCTTGTTGTTCTGCCACTCGGAAACGTTGATCCGTGCCGCCAGGTGAAGTTGGCCCAGGTCCAGGTGCCGGGACGGGGTCACGTCCAGCTGATCGGTCACTGCAACGCCTTCACTGTGGTGTAGCAGCGCGATCGCCAGGTAATCGGTCATGCCTTGCTGATAATGCGCAAACAGCACGTGGCCGCCCACAGAGAGGTTCGACTCTTCCATCAGCTTTTGCAGGTGTTCCACCGCCACACGGCTGAACGCTGTGAAATCCTTGCCGCCATCGAGGTATTCCTTCAGCCAGCCGCTGAACGGATGCGCCCCGGACTCGGCATGGAAGAAACCCCAGGCCTTGCCTTGTTTGGCGTTGTAGCTCTCATTGAGGTCGGCAAGCATGTACTCGATGGCACTCGACTCGGCCAGTTCGGAGTCGCGGGCGTGGAGAACTGCGGGTGTGCCGTCGGGTTTTTTGTCGATCAGGTGGACGATGCAATGGCGGATCGGCATGGGCTTCTCGGCTGATTGAAGAGAGGAGGGCGTGCTCCCCCAAAAAGTGCCAAGTGTACCGCAACCACTGGTTTTGGCGCGGCACGAAGGGCAATTCGCAGGTGTCTGATGGCGCTTATGCTGTTTTTTACAGTTTTAGAGCAATAAAGCTGACCAAATGGGTAGCTAGAGGCGGATATTTCCCCGTCTCTGTGCTAGTTTTGCCCGGTCTTACGCGAAGTCACTGCGTTAAGCGTGCATTCAGCATTTGTCAGGTCGAACCAAACCCTGATTTCGGTATCTATAACCCCGATCCCGTGGTTATTGGCCGAGGGTGCCAGATCCAGAAGATCGGGCTCGATGGCTGACACTGCACTCTGCAATCCATATGAATTTGATAGGGAAGGAACACTACATGGCTCTTACTAAAGACCAACTGATCGCCGACATCGCTGAAGCTATCGACGCGCCAAAAACCACCGCGCGTAACGCTCTGGACCAACTGGGCCAAATCGTTGCCGATCAGCTGGAAAACGGCGGCGAAATCACTTTGCCAGGTATCGGCAAACTGAAAGTGACTGAGCGTCCTGCCCGTACCGGCCGCAACCCTTCGACTGGCGCTGCCATCGAAATCGCTGCCAAGAAAGTTATCAAGCTGGTTGTGGCCAAAGGCCTGACCGACGCTGTTAACAAGTAAGACGCAGTAAAAAAAGCCGTGCTCCGGAGTGATCCGGGCACGGCTTTTTTGTGTCTGCGATTCAGCGACTGACTAAGGGCCAATCGCCGTTTCAGCTGCTACTCAGCTTTTTTTAACCCAACGTTCGCGCCAGACCTGCTGCTCGGATTTGGTCTGGAAGGTCCAGGCGACGAAGCGGCTTTGCTTCTGCCCCTGGGACATTTCCACGACCTGGCTTTCCAGTACGCCGGCCTTTTTCAGCGCCGTCTGGATCGCCGGCAGATTGGAGGCTTTCGAGACCAGGGTGCTGAACCAAAGCACTTTGTGCTGGAAATGCGCGCTCTCGGCGATCAGTTGCGTCACAAACCGTGCTTCGCCACCTTCGCACCACAATTCTGCCGATTGACCGCCAAAGTTCAGCACAGGCAGTTTGCGTTTTGGATCGGCGCGGCCCAGCGCGCGCCATTTACGCTCGCTGCCCTTGGTCGCTTCGTCCATCGAGGCGTGGAACGGCGGGTTGCACATCGTCAGGTCGAAGCGTTCGCCGGGTTCGAGCAGGCCCAGCAGAATGTGCTTGGGATTGCTTTGCTGGCGCAACTGGATGGCCTTGTTCAGCCCGTTGGACTGGACGATGGCTTTGGCGGCGGCCACGGCCGTCGGGTCGATTTCCGAGCCGAGGAAGTGCCAGCGGTAGTCGCTGTAGCCGATCAACGGATAAACGCAGTTGGCGCCCATGCCGATATCGAGCACCTTGACCGGCGCACCGCGCGGGATCTCACCGTCGTTGACGCTGGCCAGCAGGTCGGCCAGGAAGTGCACGTAATCGGCACGGCCCGGAACCGGTGGGCAGAGGTAATCGGCCGGGATGTCCCAATGGGCGACGCCGTAGAACGACTTGAGCAACGCACGGTTGAACACCCGCACCGCGTCCGGGCTGGCGAAGTCGATGCTTTCCTTGCCGTACGGGTTGATGATCACGAACTTCGCCAGTTCCGGCGTGGTTTTGATCAGCGCCGGGAAGTCGTAACGACCCTGGTGGCGGTTGCGCGGGTGCAGGCTGGCCTTCTCACGGGGCTCCACGGCTTTGGCCGGGGTCGCGGAATCAGGCTTTTTGCGCGCAGGTCTTGGTGTGCGGGGGGCGTTCATGGGCGTTGTCGATTCGGGTATGGCTAAAAGTGGCGGGTATTGTCCCACATCTATGAGGCAACACCGACCAATTGTAGGAGTGAGCCTGCTCGCGATTGCGGTGAAACAGTCACCGATGATGGTGTCTGGCACACCGCAATCGCGAGCAGGCTCACTCCTACAGGAGATTTGTGGTGATTTGAAATAAAAAAGGGAGGCCATTGTGGCCTCCCGTTTTCATTGCGATTTGCCGTTACAGGCTGGCAATCCGCGCATGCTGCTCGGCCAACTTGCCCAAAGCCTGTTCAGCTTCAGCCAGTTTGGCGCGTTCCTTGTCGATGACTTCGGCCGGGGCCTTGTCGACGAAACCGGCGTTGGACAGCTTGCCGCCAACCCGCTGAACTTCGCCCTGCAGACGCAGGATTTCCTTGTCCAGACGCGCCAGTTCAGCATCTTTGTCGATCAGACCGGCCATCGGCACCAGCACTTCCATCTCGCCGACCAATGCGGTGGCGGACAGCGGTGCTTCTTCGCCAGCAGCCAACACGGTGATCGATTCGAGGCGAGCCAGCTTCTTCAGCAGGGCTTCGTTCTCGGTGAGACGACGCTGATCTTCGGCGCTGACGTTTTTCAGGAACAGGTTCAGCGGCTTGCCTGGACCGATGTTCATTTCGCCACGGATGTTGCGCGTGCCGAGCATCAGGCCCTTGAGCCATTCGATGTCGTTCTCGGCGGCCGGATCGATGCGCTCTTCATTGGCCACTGGCCACGGTTGCAGCATGATCGTCTTGCCTTCGATACCGGCCAGCGGCGCGATGCGCTGCCAGATTTCTTCGGTGATGAACGGCATGAACGGATGGGCCAGACGCAGCGCAACTTCCAGCACCCGAACCAGCGTGCGGCGGGTGCCGCGCTGACGTTCGACCGGCGCGTTTTCGTCCCACAGCACAGGCTTGGACAGTTCCAGGTACCAGTCGCAATACTGGTTCCAGATGAACTCGTACAAGGCTTGTGCGGCCAGGTCGAAGCGGAACTGGTCGAGTTGACGGGTCACTTCGGCTTCGGTGCGTTGCAGCTGCGAAATGATCCAGCGATCCGCCAGCGACAGCTCGTAAGCTTCGCCGTTCTGGCCGCAGTCTTCGCCCTTGTCCAGCACGTAGCGCGCGGCGTTCCAGATCTTGTTGCAGAAGTTGCGATAGCCTTCGACGCGGCCCATGTCGAACTTGATGTCGCGACCGGTGGACGCCAGCGAGCAGAAGGTGAAGCGCAGGGCGTCGGTGCCGTAGCTGGCGATGCCGTCGGCGAACTCGTCGCGGGTCTGCTTCTCGATCTTCTTCGCCAGTTTCGGCTGCATCATGCCGGAGGTGCGTTTCTGCACCAGGTCTTCCAGCTCGATACCGTCGATGATGTCCAGCGGGTCCAGGACGTTGCCCTTGGACTTGGACATCTTCTGGCCTTGGCCATCACGCACCAGACCGTGAACGTAAACGGTCTTGAACGGAACCTGCGGCGTACCGTCTTCGTTCTTCACCAAGTGCATGGTGAGCATGATCATCCGGGCAACCCAGAAGAAAATGATGTCGAAGCCGGTCACCAGCACGTCGGTGGAGTGGAATTTCTTCAGGAATTCGGTCTGCTCAGGCCAGCCGAGCGTGGAGAACGTCCACAGACCCGAACTGAACCAGGTGTCGAGAACGTCGTTGTCCTGTTGCAGCGCCACGTCCGGGCCGAGGTTGTGCTTGGCACGTACTTCGGCTTCGTCGCGACCGACATAGACCTTGCCCGACTCGTCGTACCAGGCCGGAATCCGGTGGCCCCACCACAGCTGACGGCTGATGCACCAGTCCTGGATGTCGCGCATCCACGAAAAGTACATGTTTTCGTACTGTTTCGGCACGAAGGCGATGCGGCCGTCTTCAACAGCCGCGATGGCTGGCTCAGCCAAAGGCTTGGTCGATACGTACCACTGGTCGGTCAGCCACGGCTCGATGATGGTCCCGGAGCGGTCGCCTTTCGGCACTTTCAGCGCGTGGTCGTTGACGCTGACCAAGAGGCCGGCAGCATCAAACGCAGCAACGATCTGCTTGCGCGCTTCGAAGCGGTCAAGGCCGGCGTAGTCGGCCGGAATCTTGCCGTCGATGCTTTCGTTCAGCGTGCCGTCGAGGTTGAACACCTGACAGGCCGGCAGTACGGCGGCGTTCTTGTCGAAGATGTTCAGCAGCGGCAGGTTGTGGCGCTTGCCGACTTCGTAGTCGTTGAAATCGTGGGCCGGGGTGATTTTCACGCAGCCGGTGCCGAATTCTGGGTCGCAGTAATCGTCGGCGATGATCGGAATGCGGCGGCCGACCAGCGGCAGCTCGACGAATTTGCCGATCAGGGCTTGGTAGCGTTCATCGTTCGGGTTAACCGCTACGGCGGCGTCGCCGAGCATGGTTTCCGGGCGAGTGGTCGCGACGATCAGGTAATCCTGGCCTTCAGCGGTCTTGGCGCCATCGGCCAGTGGGTATTTCAGGTTCCACAGGAAGCCTTTCTCGTCGTGGTTTTCCACTTCGAGGTCGGAAATGGCCGTGTGCAACTTGGTGTCCCAGTTGACCAGGCGCTTGCCGCGGTAGATCAGGCCGTCTTCGTGCAGGCGCACAAAGGCTTCTTTAACGGCTTCCGAGAGGCCGTCGTCCATGGTGAAGCGCTCGCGGCCCCAGTCCACGGACGAGCCGAGACGGCGGATCTGACGGCTGATGTTGCCGCCGGACTGATCCTTCCATTCCCAGACTTTCTCGAGGAATTTCTCACGGCCCAGATCGTGACGATTCTGGCCCTGGGCTTCGAGTTGACGCTCCACCAGCATTTGCGTGGCGATACCGGCGTGGTCGGTACCCGGCTGCCACAGGGTGTTACGACCCTGCATGCGGCGGAAACGGATCAGGGCGTCCATGATCGCGTTGTTGAAGCCGTGACCCATGTGCAGGCTGCCGGTGACGTTCGGCGGCGGGATCATGATGGTGTAGGACTCGCCCGCGCCTTGCGGGGCGAAGTAATTCTCTGACTCCCAGGTGTTGTACCAGGAAGTTTCAATGGCGTGCGGCTGGTAGGTCTTATCCATGCGCGGCGGGACCCTATTGGCATTTATTCAGGAAAAGCCGGCAAGTATAGCGGGGCATGGGGCGTAGGGCGAGCAGGGGCAGACCGGGCGCAGATCAAACTGTGGAATGAACCTGTGGCGAGGGAGCTTGCTCCCGCCGGGTCGCGAAGCGGCCCCGACATGCGCAAGCTCGGTGTGTCAGGTACACCGCGTATTCCGGCTATGCGGCTGCTGCGCAACCGAGCGGGAGCAAGCTCCCTCGCCACAGAAGCCCACTGGGCTCAGGGTTATTCGTATTGACTGAGCAACCGTTCCATCCGCGCACTGAGGCGGCGTTTGATTTCGGTTTCGATGTGCGGGGCGAAGTCGTCGATCACGTCTTGCATGATCAATTGCGCGGCGGCGCGCAGTTCGTCATCCAGGTGCAGCAGGTCGTCGGGGCCCTTGCTGGCGGCGGGCGCCGGTTGAGCGACAGGGGCTGCAGGGGCGGGTGGCGCCGGTTCGATAATTGGCGGGCTGGCGCCGACCGTATCGAACAGCATCGGAATCTGTTCCTGATCACCTTCCTCGACCGTGTCGGTGAGCAAGGGCGGTTGCAGGTTGTCATCGCCGAGCAGTTGGCGGATCGACTCGAGGTCATCCAGCAAGTGCGCGGACTGTTGCTGCGGTTTTGGAGTGTCCATCGGAATGCTCAGAGTCGCTGTAAACGGTGATCTTGCAGAGGATAGCCCTGTTCGCGGTAGAAACGGAAACTCTCCCGCGCAGCCGCTCGAATCGTCGGATCTTCCACCACCACTTCCGCCACGCGGGCGAACTTGTTGGCGAAGGCCGGGACTTTCAGGTCGAGGTTGACCAACAGGTCCTGATGCGGGCCGCAGTCATCGCCAAGGCCCAGAACAATCAAACTGTCGGGCTCGTTTTCGGCGGGACCGTGGGGCACGAAGCTTTCGCCCTTGAAGGCCCACAAACGCGCATCGAGATCGTCACGCTGGGCAGCATCGCTGCAATGCAGGTAGATGCGGTGGCCCATGCGCCAGGCTTTTTCGGTGAGCTTGCAGGCAAAATCCAGCCGCGCCGAAGGATCGGCGCTGGGCAGGATATAGAAGTCGACTTTGGTCATTGCGGTTCCTGAGCCAAGGGCGGCGTCACCCGAAAGTGACGCTGCCCAGGGTCATCGGTTTCAGGCTTTGGCGCGGTCCAGCAGGTATTGGGTCAGCAATGGAACCGGACGGCCAGTGGCGCCCTTGTCCTTGCCACCGCTGGTCCAGGCTGTGCCGGCGATGTCCAGGTGCGCCCAGTTGAGGTTCTTGGTGAAGCGCGACAGGAAGCAGGCAGCGGTGATGGTGCCGGCTTTCGGGCCACCGATGTTGGCAATGTCGGCGAACGGGCTGTCCAGCTGTTCCTGGTACTCATCGAACAGCGGCAGTTGCCAGGCGCGATCGTCAGCCGATTGGCCGGCGCTCAGCAGTTGGCCGATCAGCTCGTCGTTGTTGCCCAGCAGGCCCGACGTGTGGGAACCCAGCGCAACGACGCAAGCGCCGGTCAGGGTCGCGATATCGATCACCGCTTGTGGCTTGAAGCGCTCGGAGTAGGTCAGGGCATCGCACAGCACCAGACGGCCTTCGGCGTCGGTGTTGAGGATTTCCACGGTCTGGCCGCTCATGGTGGTGACGATGTCGCCAGGACGCGAAGCGTTGCCGCTCGGCATGTTCTCGGCGCAGGCCAGGATGCACACCAGGTTGATCGGAAGTTTCAGTTCGAGCACGGCACGCAGGGTGCCGAATACGCTGGCAGCGCCGCCCATGTCGTACTTCATTTCGTCCATGCCGGCGCCCGGTTTCAGGCTGATACCGCCGGTGTCAAAGGTGATGCCTTTGCCGACCAGTGCGTACGGCTTCTCGGATTTCTTGCCGCCGTTGTATTGCATGACGATCAGGCGCGGTGGCTGGGCGCTGCCCTGGCCCACGGCGTAGAACGAGCCCATGCCCAGGTCCTTGATCTTCTTCTCATCAAGGACTTCGACTTTCAGGCTTTTGAATTCTTTGCCCAGGTTCTTCGCTTGCTCACCGAGGAACGTCGGGTGGCAGATGTTCGGCGGCAGGTTGCCCAGGTCGCGGGTGAACGCCATGCCGTTGGCGATAGCGGTGGCGTGGGCCACGGCGCGCTCGACTTCAGCCTGAGCAGCCTTGATGGTCACCAGTGTGACTTTCTTCAGGCTGCGAGGCTCGGCTTTCTGGCTTTTGAACTGGTCGAACGTGTATTCGCCGTCCACCAGGGTTTCGGCCAGCAGACGGGTCTTGCCGTAGCTGTCGCGGCCTTTGACCACGACTTCGTCCAGGGCCAGCACTGCATCGCTGCCGCCCAGGCCTTTAAGAGTGTTGAGGATGCCGGCAATGATCTTGCGGAACGGGCGGTCGCCCAGCTCTTCGTCTTTGCCAACGCCGACCAGCAGCACGCGCTCGGCCTTGAGGTTCGGCAGGCTGTGCAGCAACAGGCTCTGACCGACTTTGCCAGCCAGGTCGCCGCGCTTGAGCACAGCGCTGATGGCGCCACCGCTCAGTTCGTCGAGTTGTTTGGCGACGGCACCGAGCTTGCGGCCTTCGCCGACGGCGACCACCAGAGTGGCGGTTTTCAACGTTTCTGGGCTAACGCTTTTTACAACCAGTTCCATGTCCGGGTCCCTGAATTAATGGTCAACACGCAAGAGCTCGACGGCATGCGTTCGAGCTTGCTTATAAATAGAAAGACGCAGGTCACGGCCCGCGACAAAGGCCGCAGTTTGAACCTCGCTACCGGCGCCTGACAACCCTCGGTTGTACGATCTTCAACGCTTTAACCGCCTGCTTGAGCGTGCGCAGTGACAGGCGCACCCAATCACAGGATAATGCGCATCTTTTTCGGCGGCTCTGCCCTGCGAGCCGGCTGATGCGTTTGCTTGTTTGGCCGCCTTAGCCTGACAACCCTGGAGTGTCTGGTTTGATCGTCTTCCGTTATCTATCCCGCGAAGTCCTGTTGACCTTGAGCGCCGTCAGCGCTGTGCTGCTGGTCATCATCATGAGCGGTCGCTTCATCAAGTACCTCGCCCAGGCGGCCTCTGGCCTCCTGGATCCGGGCTCGCTGTTCCTGATCATGGGCTTTCGTCTGCCGGGTTTCCTGCAGTTGATTTTGCCTTTGGGCCTGTTTCTCGGAATCCTGCTGGCCTACGGTCGCCTGTACCTTGAAAGCGAAATGACGGTGCTGTCTGCCACCGGCATGAGCCAGCAGCGTCTGTTTGCCATGACCCTTTTTCCCGCCACCCTGGTCGCACTGGTGGTGGCATGGCTGAGCCTGAGCCTGGCGCCACAAGGCGCCAACCAGTTCCAGTTGCTCTTGAACAAGCAGGATGCCCTGACCGAGTTCGACACCCTCGAGCCGGGTCGCTTCCAGGCGTTGCGTGACGGGACACGGGTGACCTACACCGAAACGCTGTCGGATGACCGCATCAACCTCGGTGGCGTATTCATTTCGCAAAAAAACGTCTCGTCCGACACGAAGGATCGCGGGATTTCCGTGCTGGTGGCCGAGAAGGGTCGCCAGGAAATTCGCCCCGACGGTAATCGTTACCTGATTCTCGACAACGGCTATCGCTATGACGGCAATCCGGGTCAGGCCGACTACCGGGCGATCAAGTACGACGAATACGGCGTGTTGCTGCCCAAGCCGGACGTCAGCGACGAAGTGACCGACCGTGACGCAATGACCACCAGTTTCCTGATGGGCAGCGACGACATTCGCTCCCGCACCGAACTGCAATGGCGTCTATCCCTGCCGTTGCTGGTCTTCATCGTGACCCTGATGGCGGTGCCGCTGTCGCGGGTCAATCCGCGTCAGGGCCGTTTCCTCAAGCTGTTGCCGGCGATTCTTCTATATATGGCTTACCTGTCCATCCTGATTGCCGCCCGCGGTGCCCTTGAAAAAGGCAAGATTCCGCCTGTTCTGGGGTTGTGGTGGGTGCATGCAATCTTCCTGGCCATCGGCCTGGGCTTGCTCTATTGGGAAACCTTGCAGTTGAAGCTGGCGAGTCGCCGCAGCGCGCTGGAGGTGGCTCGTGGATAAGCTCGATCGCTACATTGGTAGCAGCGTATTCGTGGCAATTCTGGCGGTCCTGGGGATCATTCTCGGTCTGGCGACACTGTTCGCGTTCATCGATGAAATGAGTGAGGTCAGCGATACCTACACCCTGGTCGACGTGTTGAGTTATGTCCTGCTGACCGCGCCGCGCCGTCTTTACGACATGTTGCCGATGGCGGCATTGATCGGTTGCCTGATAGGCCTCGGCAGCCTGGCCAGTCACAGCGAGCTGACCATCATGCGCGCTGCTGGCGTGTCGATCGGGCGAATCGTCTGGGCGGTCATGAAGCCGATGCTGGTCCTGATGGTGGTGGGTGTGCTGATCGGCGAATACGTCGCGCCAGCCACCGAAGTCACCGCTCAGGCCAATCGCTCCCTGGCTCAGGGTGGCGGCGATGCGCAAAGCGCCAAGCATGGTTTGTGGCATCGCCAGGGTGATGAGTTTATTCACGTCAACTCGGTGCAACCCGACGGTCTGCTGTACGGCGTCACCCGTTATCGTTTCGATAATGAGCGTCACATGCTGTCTTCCAGCTTCGCCAAACGCGCGAAGTTCGATCAGGATCACTGGCAGTTGAGCGAAGTCACCACCACGCTGTTCCATGAAAAGAGCACTGAAGTGGTCACCACCCCGGTCGAGCGCTGGGACGTCGCCTTGAGTCCACAGCTGTTGAACACGGTCATCATGTCGCCTGAAACGCTGTCGATCAGCGGTCTGTGGGGTTACATCCACTACCTGGCTGACCAGGGCCTGAGCAATGGCCGTTACTGGCTGGCATTTTGGGTCAAGGTGTTGCAGCCGCTGGTCACCGCCGCTCTGGTACTGATGGCGATTTCCTTCATCTTCGGTCCATTGCGCTCGGTGACCCTTGGTCAGCGAGTGTTCACCGGCGTGCTGGTGGGTTTCACCTTCCGTATCGTTCAGGACTTGCTCGGTCCTTCGAGCCTGGTCTTCGGTTTCTCGCCACTGTTTGCGGTGCTGGTTCCGGCGGGTGTTTGTGCCTTGGCCGGGGTCTGGTTGTTGCGCCGGGCCGGTTGATCAAGGGTTTCTCCTGACCTTGCAGGTCACTCAAAACGCCCCTGTCGCAAGACCGGGGCGTTTTTGTAGGCGCCGTCTGACCTGCGAACGTGACGCTTGCGCCGTGGATCAGGTACAATTCCCGGCTATTTTTCGGCGGGCTATGCCTGCAGCCTTTTTGAGTGTTGATCCGTGAGTGATTTGAGTCATATCCGCAATTTCTCCATCATCGCCCACATTGACCATGGCAAGTCGACGCTGGCCGATCGCTTCATCCAGATGTGTGGCGGCCTTGCCGAGCGCGAAATGGAAGCCCAGGTTCTGGACTCCATGGACCTGGAACGTGAACGCGGGATCACCATCAAGGCCCACAGCGTCACCCTGTATTACACCGCTCGCGATGGCATCAAGTACCAGCTGAACTTCATTGACACCCCGGGCCACGTTGACTTCACCTATGAAGTCAGCCGGTCGCTGGCGGCCTGTGAAGGCGCGTTGCTGGTGGTCGATGCCGGTCAGGGCGTTGAAGCGCAGTCGGTAGCCAACTGCTACACCGCGATTGAGCAGGGCCTGGAAGTGATGCCGGTCCTGAACAAGATCGACCTGCCTCAGGCCGATCCGGACCGCGTGAAAGAAGAAATCGAAAAAATCATCGGCATCGATGCCACTGATGCGGTCGAGTGCAGTGCCAAGACCGGTCTGGGCGTCGACGAAGTGCTGGAGCGTCTGGTCAAGACCATTCCTGCGCCGACCGGCAACTATGAAGATCCGCTGCAAGCGTTGATCATCGACTCCTGGTTCGACAACTACCTGGGCGTTGTTTCCCTGGTTCGCGTGCGCCACGGTCGTGTGAAGAAGGGCGACAAGATCCTGGTCAAGTCCACCGGCAAGATCCACCTGGTGGACAGCGTCGGTGTCTTCAACCCGAAACACACCGCCACCGTTGACCTGAAGGCCGGCGAAGTGGGCTTCATCATCGCCGGCATCAAGGACATTCACGGTGCGCCGGTCGGTGACACCCTGACCTTGAGCTCCACGCCGGACGTCGACGTGCTGCCAGGCTTCAAACGCATTCAGCCGCAGGTATACGCCGGTCTGTTCCCGGTCAGCTCTGACGACTTCGAAGATTTCCGTGAAGCCCTGCAAAAGCTCACGCTCAACGACTCGTCCCTGCAATACACCCCGGAAAGCTCCGACGCACTGGGCTTCGGCTTCCGTTGCGGGTTCCTCGGCATGCTGCACATGGAAATCATCCAGGAGCGTCTGGAGCGCGAGTACGACCTGGACCTGATCACCACGGCGCCGACGGTAATTTTCGAGTTGCTGCTGAAAACCGGTGAAACGATTTACGTCGACAACCCATCGAAGCTGCCAGACCTGTCCTCGATCGAAGACATGCGCGAACCGATCGTGCGGGCCAATATTCTTGTGCCGCAAGAGCACCTGGGCAACGTCATTACCCTGTGCATCGAGAAGCGTGGCGTACAGCACGACATGCTGTTCCTCGGCACCCAGGTTCAAGTGACCTACGATTTGCCGATGAACGAAGTGGTCCTGGACTTCTTCGACCGTCTGAAATCCACCAGCCGTGGCTATGCTTCGCTGGATTACCATTTCGATCGTTATCAATCGGCTAATCTGGTGAAACTGGATGTGCTGATCAACGGTGACAAGGTCGACGCCCTGGCGTTGATCGTGCACAAAGATAACGCGCACTACAAAGGTCGCCAGTTGACCGAGAAGATGAAAGAACTGATTCCGCGCCAGATGTTCGACGTCGCGATCCAGGCCGCCATTGGCGGGCAGATCATTGCGCGAACCTCCGTCAAGGCACTCAGAAAGAACGTATTGGCCAAATGCTACGGCGGTGACGTTAGCCGTAAGAAGAAACTGCTTGAAAAGCAGAAGGCCGGTAAGAAACGCATGAAGCAAGTCGGCAACGTGGAAATTCCACAAGAAGCCTTCCTTGCAGTGCTCAGGTTGGATAGTTAGGTCCTATGTCACTAAATTTCCCGCTGTTGCTGGTCATCGCCGTGTTCGTCTGCGGCCTGTTGGCGTTGCTCGATCTGGTTTTCCTGGCGCCGCGTCGGCGTGCCGCCATTGCCTCCTATCAGGGCAGCGTCAGCCAGCCTGACGGGATGGTGGTCGAGAAACTGAACAAAGAGCCGCTGCTGGTCGAATACGGCAAGTCGTTCTTCCCGGTGTTGTTCATCGTGCTGGTACTGCGTTCGTTCCTGGTGGAACCGTTCCAGATTCCTTCCGGCTCGATGAAACCGACCCTGGACGTTGGCGACTTCATTCTGGTGAACAAGTTTTCTTACGGGATCCGCTTGCCGGTGATCGACAAGAAAGTCATCGAAGTCGGTGATCCACAGCGCGGCGATGTGATGGTGTTCCGCTACCCGAGCGATCCTAACGTCAACTACATTAAACGTGTGGTGGGCCTGCCGGGTGACCAGATTCGTTACACCGCTGACAAGCGTCTGTTCGTCAACGGTGAGTCGATTGCCGAACAACTGGTCGGCTCCGAGCCGGGCACGTTGGGCAGCGCTGAGCTCTACAAGGAAAAACTCGGCGTCGCCGAGCACTTGATCCGCAAGGAAATGAGCCGCTACCGCGCAACGCCGGACCATTCGTGGACCGTGCCTGCCGGGCACTACTTCATGATGGGCGACAACCGCGACAACTCGAACGACAGTCGCTACTGGGATGATCCGAGCATTCCAAAGGATCTGCTGGGCATGGTTCCCGACAAGAATATCGTCGGCAAGGCCTTCGCAGTCTGGATGAGCTGGCCGGAACCTAAACTCAGTCACCTGCCGAATTTCTCGCGGGTTGGCCTGATCAAGTAATCACACACGGCGCTGTTGAACACAGCGCCGAATGCATTTCTGGAGTCGGCATAATCGACGACAGAAGCATGAAAACAACGATATTCAGGACGTTATTTTTGAACACAGCGTTAATTGTCCCAAGCCTGCGCCGTATCACGGCGATGGCGGTGGAATCCAACCACGAACTCAGCGTGGGTAAACCGTGAGCGTCTCCTTAAGCCGTCTCGAGCGTCAGCTCGGCTACACCTTCAAGGATCAGGAGCTGATGGTCCTGGCCCTGACTCACCGCAGCTTTGCCGGGCGTAACAACGAACGCCTGGAATTCCTCGGTGATGCCATCCTCAACTTCGTTGCTGGCGAGGCGCTGTTCGATCGCTTCCCGCTGGCCCGCGAAGGTCAGTTGTCGCGCTTACGCGCACGCCTGGTGAAAGGCGAGACCCTGGCCGTACTGGCTCGCGGTTTCGATCTGGGCGAATACCTGCGCCTGGGTTCCGGTGAATTGAAAAGCGGCGGGTTCCGTCGCGAGTCGATTCTGGCCGATGCCCTGGAAGCGCTGATTGGTGCGATCTACCTGGATGCCGGCATGGACATGGCGCGCGAGCGTGTGTTGGCCTGGCTGGCCGGTGAGTTCGAAGGCCTGACACTGGTCGACACCAACAAAGATCCAAAGACCCGCCTGCAGGAATTCCTGCAGTCGCGGGGCTGTGAGCTGCCACGTTACGAAGTGGTGGATATCCAGGGTGAGCCACATTGCCGGACGTTCTTCGTCGAATGTGAAATCACCTTACTGAATGAAAAAAGCCGAGGTCAGGGTGTGAGTCGTCGTATTGCCGAACAGGTAGCGGCCGCCGCAGCACTGATTGCCCTGGGTGTGGAGAATGGCAATGACTGATTCAACTGCAACTCGCTGTGGCTATGTTGCCATCGTCGGCCGTCCCAACGTGGGCAAGTCCACGCTGCTGAACCACATCCTGGGTCAGAAGCTGGCGATCACCTCGCGCAAGCCTCAGACCACTCGCCACAACATGCTCGGTATCAAGACTGAAGGCGCCGTGCAGGCGATCTACGTCGACACCCCCGGCATGCACAAAGGTGGCGAGAAAGCCCTGAACCGCTACATGAACAAGACCGCTTCGGCGGCGTTGAAAGACGTCGACGTGGTGATCTTCGTGGTTGACCGCACCAAGTGGACCGACGAAGACCAGATGGTCCTCGAGCGCGTTCAATACGTGACGGGCCCGCTGATCGTGGCGCTGAACAAGACTGACCGCATCGAAGATAAAGCCGAGCTGATGCCGCACCTGACCTGGTTGCAGGAACAGTTGCCGAACGCGCAGATCATGCCGATCTCGGCCCAGCACGGGCACAACCTCGAAACGCTGGAGCGCGTGATTGCCGGTTACCTGCCGGAAAACGATCACTTCTTCCCGGAAGACCAGATCACCGACCGCAGCAGCCGCTTCCTCGCCGCTGAACTGGTACGTGAGAAAATCATGCGCCAGATGGGCGCCGAGCTGCCGTACCAGATCACCGTCGAAATCGAAGAGTTCAAGCAGCAGGGCAAAACCCTGCACATCCATGCCTTGATCCTCGTCGAGCGCGACGGCCAGAAGAAAATCATTATTGGCGACAAGGGCGAGCGGATCAAACGCATCGGCACCGAGGCGCGCAAGGACATGGAGTTGCTGTTCGACTCCAAGATCATGCTCAACCTCTGGGTGAAAGTGAAAGGCGGCTGGTCCGATGACGAGCGCGCTCTGCGTTCGCTGGGTTACGGCGACCTGTAACACCCGGTTCCAGATACACCGAGAAACCTGTGGGAGCGAGCTTGCTCGCGATGAGGGCCTGAAATTCAACATCCATGTTGACTGACAGACTGCAATCGCGAGCAAGCTCGCTCCCGCATTGGTTTTGGGTGGTTTATAAATCTCTGCTGACTCATTGAGAACGCTGACTTCCATGTCCCAAACCCCGCCCCCCGGCCAACCCGCCTTCGTGCTCCACAGTCGCGCCTACCGCGAAAACAGCGCGCTGGTGGATTTCCTCACGCCGCAAGGTCGGCTGCGGGCGGTGTTGCGCAGTGCTCGGGGCAAGGCCGGAACGCTGGCGCGGCCATTCGTGCCGCTGGAAGTCGAGTTCCGTGGGCGTGGTGAGTTGAAGAACGTCGGTCGCATGGAAAGCGCTGGCGTCTCCACCTGGCTCAATGGTGAGGCGCTGTTCAGCGGTCTCTACCTCAATGAGCTGTTGATTCGGCTGTTGCCGTCCGAAGACCCGCATCCCGCCGTCTTCGATCACTACGCCGCGACCCTGCTTGCGCTGGCTGAAGGTCGTCCGCTGGAACCGTTGTTGCGTTCCTTCGAGTGGCGGCTGCTCGATGATCTCGGTTACGGTTTCGCCCTGACCACCGACATCCATGGCGACCCCATCGCGCCGGACGGTCTCTACCGTCTGCAAGTGGATGCGGGGCTCGAACGGGTCTACCTGCTGCAACCCGGTCTGTTCAACGGCACCGAACTGTTGGCCATGGCCGATGCAGATTGGTCAGCCCCTGGCGCGCTATCGGCAGCCAAGCGATTGATGCGCCAGGCACTGGCCGTTCATCTGGGCGGTCGTCCCTTGGTGAGTCGCGAGTTGTTTCGCAAGCCATAGGGCTGTTGATGCTTGGCTGCCAAACATCAACAGACCCTATCTCCCCGTGTATGCTGTGCGCCGAACTTTTCCATTTTCAGGAGCGCTTCCGTGACCACCAGCAATCGCATTCTTCTTGGCGTGAACATCGACCATGTTGCCACCCTGCGTCAGGCCCGGGGCACGCGCTATCCGGATCCGGTCAAGGCAGCACTGGACGCGGAAGAGGCGGGCGCTGACGGCATCACTGTGCACCTGCGCGAAGACCGTCGGCACATTCAGGAGCGCGACGTGTTGCTGCTCAAGGATGTGCTGCAAACCCGCATGAACTTCGAAATGGGCGTCACCGAAGAGATGATGGCGTTCGCCGAACGCATTCGTCCGGCGCACATTTGCCTGGTGCCGGAAACCCGTCAGGAGCTGACGACCGAAGGTGGTCTGGACGTGGCGGGGCAGGAAGCGCGGATCAAGGCTGCGGTGGATCGCCTGGCGAAAATCGGCTGTGAAGTGTCGCTGTTCATCGACGCTGACGAGCGGCAGATCGAAGCGTCCCGTCGTGTAGGTGCGCCGGCTATTGAGTTGCATACCGGTCGTTATGCTGATGCCGAGACGCCGACCGATGTGGCTGAAGAGCTCAAGCGTGTGGCGGATGGCGTGGCGTTTGGCCTGGCTCAAGGGTTGATCGTCAACGCTGGCCACGGTCTGCATTACCACAACGTTGAAGCGGTCGCGGCGATCAAAGGCATCAACGAACTGAACATCGGCCACGCGCTGGTGGCTCATGCGTTGTTCGTCGGGTTCAAGTCGGCTGTTTCGGAGATGAAGGCGCTGATTCTGGCCGCTGCGTTGAAAGGCTAGATCGGCGGCGCTGCCATCGCGGGCAAGCCACGCTCCCACAGGTCCGTGTCGAGCACACAATTGTCGTTCACGCGGACCTGTGGGAGCGTGGCTTGCCCGCGATGGCGTCTTTGAAGGCCGCGAAGATTTAGAGCTGTGGGGTTTCCGGATTCGGTTTGGTCTTGTCGACCCCCGGCACATGCAGGTTGCCCTCGGCGACCTGATTGCCTTCAAGCTGCGGCTGCGTCACCCACGTCAGGATGTCGTAGTAGCGGCGGATGTTCGCCACGAAGTGAACGGGTTCGCCGCCACGGGCATAGCCGTAGCGGGTTTTGCTGAACCACTTCTTCTCGGACAGGCGCGGCAGGATCTTTTTCACGTCCAGCCACTTGTCCGGGTTCAGTCCTTCCTTGGCCGCCAGTTTGCGTGCGTCATCCAGATGACCGCTGCCAACGTTGTAGGCCGCCAGTGCAAACCATGTGCGATCCGGCTCCTGGATCGACTCATCCAGCTGATCTTTCATGTAGGCCAGGTACTTGGCGCCACCCATGATGCTTTGTTTGGGGTCCAGGCGATTGGACACACCCATGGCCTGCGCAGTGTTCTGGGTCAGCATCATCAGGCCGCGCACGCCGGTCTTCGATGTGACGGCCGGTTGCCACAGGGATTCCTGATAACCGATCGCTGCCAGCAGACGCCAGTCGACCTTCTCATCCTTGGCATAAGCCTTGAAGTGCTTCTCGTACTTGGGCAACCGTTGCTGCAGGTGCTGGGCGAAGGTATAGGCGCCCATGTAGCCGAGCACATCGACGTGTCCGTAATAGCGGTCTTTCAGACGCTGCAGGGTGCCGTTTTGCTTAACCTTGTCGAGGTAGTCGTTGATCTCGTTGAGCAAGCTGTTGTCGTCGCCGGCGGCCACTGCCCAGCTCTGGTTGCTGGCGTCACCGAGGTCGAAGGCTACCCGTACGTTGGGGAAGTAGACCTGGTTCATCGCGACTTCGTTTGAGTCGACCAGGGTCAGGTCTATCTGATCTTCATCGACCATCCGCAGCAAGTCGACGACTTCAACCGCGTCGGACTCTTCGTATTCAATGCCGGGATATTTCTTTTTCAGCTCCGCCAATTGCTCGGCGTGGGTGCTGCCCTTGAGCACCATGATCTTCTTGCCCACCAGATCCTTCGCGTCGGTCGGCCGCGATTGGCCGTTGCGATAGATGACCTGCGGGGTGACTTCGAGGTAGGAGTGGGAAAACCGCACCTGCTGTTTGCGTTTCTCGCTGCTGACCAGGCCGGCAGCAGCGATCACCGGGCCGTTGGGTTTGCCCACCTGATTAAACAGGTCGTCGAGGTTGTCGGCGGTTTCGATTTTGAGTTCCACCCCCAGATCGTCGGCGAAGCGCTTCACCAGCTCGTATTCGAAGCCGGTTTCACCGTTGCGATCCTGAAAGTAGGTGGCGGGGCTGTTACGGGTAACCACCCGCAGCACGCCATCCTCCTTTACGCGCTCCAGCGTGTTGGGTTTATCAACACAGCCACTGAGCAGCAGGAAGAGTCCGGTTGCGATCAGCCATTTGGCGAACCGCGGACGCAAAGCCGTTGGGGAAAACATCTGCGCAGTATACGCAAAGGACCACGAGCGCCATATCTCGACAGCGAAGGGCTTGTCTGCTAGGCAATTGAAAACCGCTACGGAGCCCGCAGGAATGGGCCCGAGCAGCATTTTGTGACAGAAAAAATATCGCTCGGCGCGCACCGGTTTGAGGTCCGAACACCCGGCCCGACGCCCGGGTGCAGCCGCCCGTACCGTTTCGGGTGATGTCGCGGCCTGTTTAGGCTAGAATGCACGGCCTCAAAGCACACCCCTTCCCGAGGCTGTCCCGAAGATGTTGATCCTGCGCGGCGCTCCTGCCCTTTCTGCCTTTCGCCACAGCAAACTCCTTGAGCAACTGAGCCAGAAGGTCCCGGCTGTCAGCGGCTTGTATGCTGAATTCGCTCACTTCGCCGAAGTTACCGGCGTCCTGACCGGCGACGAACAGCAGGTGCTCGCGCGCCTTCTGAAGTACGGCCCAAGTGTTCCGGTACAAGAGCCGACCGGTCGTCTGTTCCTGGTGTTGCCGCGTTTCGGCACCATCTCGCCATGGTCCAGTAAAGCCAGCGATATCGCTCGCAACTGCGGCCTGACGAAAATCCAGCGCCTGGAACGCGGCATCGCGTTCTACGTCGCCGGCCAGTTCAGCGACGCCGAAGCGCAGCTGATCTCCGATGCGCTGCACGACCGCATGACCCAGATCGTCCTCGGCAACCTTGAACAAGCCGCCGGCCTGTTCAGCCATGCCGAGCCGAAACCGCTGACCGCGATCGACGTGTTGGGTGGCGGCCGCGCCGCGCTGGAAAAAGCCAACACCGAGCTGGGCCTTGCTCTGGCTGAAGACGAAATCGACTACCTGGTCAACGCCTTCGTCGGCTTGAAGCGCAACCCGCACGACATCGAACTGATGATGTTCGCCCAGGCGAACTCCGAGCACTGCCGTCACAAGATCTTCAACGCCAGTTGGGACATCGACGGTCAGAGCCAGGAAAAAAGCCTGTTCGGCATGATCAAGAACACCTACGTGATGCACAGCGAAGGCGTTCTGTCGGCTTATAAGGACAACGCTTCGGTCATCGTCGGCAACGTCGCCGGCCGTTTCTTCCCGGACCCTGAAACCCGCCAGTACGGTGCGGTGCAGGAACCGGTGCACATCCTGATGAAAGTCGAAACGCACAACCACCCGACCGCGATTGCCCCGTTCCCGGGCGCGTCCACTGGTAGCGGTGGCGAGATCCGCGACGAAGGCGCAACCGGTCGCGGTGCCAAGCCAAAGGCTGGCCTGACCGGTTTCACCGTGTCCAACCTGCAAATCCCGGGCTTCGAACAGCCGTGGGAAGTGCCGTACGGCAAGCCTGAGCGCATCGTTACCGCGCTGGACATCATGATCGAAGGCCCACTGGGTGGCGCCGCGTTCAACAACGAATTCGGTCGTCCGGCCCTGACCGGTTATTTCCGTACCTTTGAACAGTCGATCACCACCCCGCGTGGCGACGAAGTTCGCGGTTACCACAAGCCGATCATGCTGGCCGGCGGTATGGGTAACATCCGTGCCGAACACGTGCAGAAAGGCGAGATCACCGTTGGCTCCAAGCTGATCGTGCTCGGCGGTCCAGCCATGTTGATCGGTCTGGGCGGCGGCGCAGCTTCCTCCATGGCTACCGGCACCAGCTCGGCAGACCTGGACTTCGCTTCCGTACAGCGCGAAAACCCTGAGATGGAACGTCGCTGCCAGGAAGTCATCGACCGTTGCTGGCAGTTGGGTGACAAGAACCCGATCAGCTTCATCCACGACGTCGGCGCAGGCGGTCTGTCCAACGCCTTCCCGGAACTGGTCAACGATGGCAACCGTGGCGGTCGCTTCGAACTGCGCAACATTCCAAACGACGAGCCGGGCATGGCCCCGCACGAAATCTGGAGTAACGAATCCCAGGAACGTTACGTTCTGGCAGTCGGCCCGGCTGACTTCGATCGCTTCCAGGCGATCTGCGAACGCGAGCGTTGCCCGTTTGCCGTGGTCGGCGAAGCCACTGCCGAGCCGCAACTGACCGTCACCGACAGTCACTTCGGCAACAGCCCGGTAGACATGCCACTCGAAGTGCTGCTGGGCAAAGCCCCGCGCATGCACCGTTCGGCCGTTCGCGAAAACGAACTGGGCGACGATTTCGATCCGTCGACCCTGGAGATCGCAGACTGCGTCGAACGGGTTCTGCATCACCCGGCCGTGGCGAGCAAAAGCTTCCTGATCACCATCGGCGACCGCACCATCACCGGCCTCGTGGCCCGTGACCAAATGGTCGGCCCGTGGCAGGTTCCGGTAGCCGACGTTGCCGTCACCGCCACCAGCTTCGACGTTTACACCGGTGAAGCCATGGCCATGGGCGAGCGTACTCCGCTGGCGCTGCTGGACGCTCCGGCGTCGGGCCGCATGGCCATCGGCGAAACCCTGACCAACATCGCAGCTTCGCGCATCAACAAGATCTCCGACATCAAACTGTCGGCCAACTGGATGTCCGCTGCCGGTCACCCAGGCGAAGACGCGCGTCTGTACGACACCGTGAAAGCGGTCGGCATGGAATTGTGCCCAGATTTGGGCATTACCATTCCGGTGGGCAAGGACTCCATGTCCATGGCCACTCGCTGGAACGACAATGGCGAAGACAAAACCGTGACCTCGCCGATGTCCCTGATCGTGACCGGTTTCGCGCCCGTGGCTGACATCCGTCAGACCCTGACGCCGGAACTGCGCATGGACAAGGGCACCACCGACCTGATCCTGATCGATCTGGGCCGTGGCCAGAACCGCATGGGCGCCTCGATCCTGGCCCAGGTTCACGGCAAGCTCGGTTCGCAAGCGCCGGACGTCGACGATGCCGAAGACCTGAAAGCCTTCTTCGCCGTGATCCAGGGCCTCAACGCCGACGGTCACCTGCTGGCTTACCACGACCGTTCCGACGGTGGTCTGCTGACCAGCACTGTGGAAATGGCCTTCGCCGGCCACTGCGGTCTGAGCCTGAACCTCGACGGTCTGGCAGAAACCTCCGCCGACATCGCCGCGATCCTGTTCAACGAAGAACTGGGCGCTGTGATCCAGGTTCGCCAGGACGCTACCCCGGACATCCTCGCGCAGTTCAGCGCTGCCGGCCTGGGCGAGTGCGTGTCGGTGATTGGTCAGCCGATGAACAACGGCGAGATCAGCATCACCTTCAACGGCGAAACCGTGTTCGAAGGTAAGCGTCGTCTGCTGCAACGTCAGTGGGCTGAAACCAGCTACCAGATCCAGCGTCTGCGTGATAACGCCGATTGCGCCGAACAAGAGTTCGACGTGCTGCTGGAAGAAGACAACCCGGGTCTGAGCGTCAAGCTGAGCTACGATGTCAACCAGGACGTCGCCGCGCCTTACATCAAGAAAGGCATCCGCCCACAGGTTGCCGTGCTGCGTGAGCAGGGCGTCAACGGTCAGGTGGAAATGGCGGCCGCGTTCGACCGCGCCGGTTTCAACGCGATCGACGTGCACATGAGCGACATTCTGGCCGGCCGTGTCGACCTGAACGAGTTCAAGGGTCTGGTCGCTTGCGGCGGCTTCTCTTACGGCGACGTACTGGGTGCCGGCGAAGGCTGGGCCAAGTCCGCGCTGTTCAACAGCCGTGCTCGCGATGCGTTCCAGGGCTTCTTCGAACGTAGCGACAGCTTCACCCTCGGCGTGTGCAACGGTTGCCAGATGATGTCCAACCTGCACGAGCTGATCCCGGGCAGCGAGTTCTGGCCGCACTTTGTGCGTAACCGTTCCGAGCAGTTCGAAGCGCGCGTGGCGATGGTTCAGGTCCAGGAATCGAACTCGATCTTCCTGCAAGGCATGGCCGGTTCGCGTATGCCGATCGCTATTGCTCACGGTGAAGGTCATGCCGAGTTCGCCAGCGAAGAAGCGTTGCTGCAAGCCGATCTGTCGGGTTGCGTGGCGATGCGTTTCGTCGACAACCACGGCAAGGTCACCGAAAACTACCCGGCCAACCCGAACGGCTCGCCGCGCGGGATCACCGGTTTGACCAGCCGCGACGGTCGCGTAACGATCATGATGCCGCACCCGGAACGTGTGTTCCGCGCGGTGCAGAACTCGTGGCGTTCGGAAGACTGGAACGAAGACGCACCTTGGATGCGTATGTTCCGTAATGCGCGCGTCTGGGTAAACTAAGAGCGGGTGAACTAAGCGCTGTGTATAAGCTCTGCTTTTTTGTTCCTACCAGTCACGTCGAAGACGTGAAGAGTGCCGTATTCGCCGCCGGTGGCGGACGGATCGGCGCATACGACCATTGCGCCTGGCAAGTGCTCGGCTTCGGCCAGTTTCGCCCGTTGGATGGCAGTCAGCCGTTTATTGGTGAAGCGGGGCAGGTCGAGCAGGTTGAGGAATGGAAGGTTGAGCTTGTGGTCAGCGATGAGTTGATTCGTTCTGTGGTGTTGGCTCTGAAGCAGAGCCATCCCTACGAGACGCCGGCTTATGAGGTGTGGCGGTTGGAGGATTTTTGATCTTCCTACCGCTGAAATGAGAAACCCGTTGAAGTGCATTCAACGGGTTTTTTATTGCTCCGGATTTGAGGCGCTGCGGATCAACGTTGGTAGAGGCGCCGATGGAGGTAGTCACAGGTTGACGGACTGGCTCAGGGCGTGAAGGGGCGGGCAGATCAAGATCAAGAACTGCAGGCGAGCTAACGCTCGGCCTGTTGAATGGTGGGGGTTTGTTGTGCTTTAGCTTTTTATGCCTGAGTTCGACCCAAATCTTTCAGGTCGATGTACCTCTAAGTACAACTCGGTCAGTCCCCTCTCCCCCTTGGGGAGAGGGTTAGGGTGAGGGGTGGATTTAACTGACAAGTAGATAACGATCTAACACCGTCGGCCAATAGACAGGCGCCAACAATCTAAACCTTGGCACTCACCTCACTGCGATTCACCAACGCCTCCAGCGCATCACTCAACGTCGATGCCTTGTCGCCAATCAGCAGATGCCAAACCCCACCTTCCAACTGACTCACACCCTGGCAACCCAACGCCTTCAAATCACATTCCGACAACGCCTTGCCATCCGCCAGTTGCAAGCGAATCCGGGTCATGGCGATGCAGTCCATCTGCAATACATTCTCGCCACCGCCCAACGCCTTCAGCCATTGCTGTGCTTCTGAATTCGCCACCGCTGCAGGTTTCGGCGCATCGATAACAGCAGGAGGGGAGGAAACAAGTGCGCGCCCCAACGCGGGCATCGCCAAGCGAATCTCATCAGCGATGCTGTCTGCCATTGGCCCGACCACGACCTGCAAACTCCCGCCCTTGCCCGGCCGCACAACCGCCATTGCACCCAGTGCTTTCAATTCCGCGTCGTTTGCCTTGTTGCGATCCACCATGTCCAGCCGCAACCGAGTGGTGCACGCCCCCACGGTGATCAAATTCTGCGCACCACCCAGCGCCTTGATGTAAGCCCCGGCTCGCTCATTCTCGGCGACTACGACCTTGTCCCCCGCCGGCACTTCTTCACGCCCCGGCGTCTTGAGGTTGAAACGGCGAATGCAGAAATCAAACACCACGTAGTAGATCACCGCATACGCCAGGCCGACCGGTACCATCAACCAGCCGTTGGTGGATTTACCCCAGCCGAGGATCATGTCGATGAAACCACCGGAAAACGTAAAGCCGAGATGGATATTCAGCAGGTTGGTGATCGCCATCGACAGGCCAGTCAGCAACGCATGCACTAGATAGAGCAGCGGCGCGAGGAACATGAAGGCGAATTCGATCGGCTCGGTTACCCCCGTCAAAAATGAAGTCAGCGCCATCGACAGGAAAATCCCGCCCATGACCTTGCGGCGTTCCGGCAGGGCGTTGCGGTACATCGCCAGGCACGCGGCGGGGAGGCCGAAGATCATCATCGGGAACATGCCGGTCATGAACTGGCCGCCCTTCGGGTCGCCGGCGAAGTAGCGCGACAGGTCGCCGGTGACGATGGCGCCGGTAGTCGGATCAGTGAAGTTGCCGAAGACGAACCACGCCATGTTGTTGAGGATGTGGTGCAGCCCGGTGACGATCAGCAGGCGGTTGAACACGCCAAAGACAAACGCGCCGAAGCTGCCGCTTTCCATCATCAACGTGCCGAAGCTGTTGATACCGTGCTGGATGGGCGGCCAGATCAAGCCGAAGATCACGCCCAGGCCGACGGCGGCGAACCCGGTGACAATTGGCACGAAACGTCGGCCGCCGAAGAACGCCAGGTACTCCGGCAGTTTGATGTCCTTGAAACGGTTGTACAGCGCGCCCGCCATCAAGCCGCTGATGATCCCGGCAAGCATGCCCATGTTGATGCTCGCGTCGAGCACCTTGAGGGTGGAGATCATCACCAGATAGCCAATCACCCCGGCGAGGCCCGCGGTGCCGTTGTTGTCCTTGGCGAAACCGACCGCGATGCCGATGGCGAAGATCATCGCCAGGTTGGCGAAGATCACCTGGCCGGCGTCGTGGATGATCGCGATATTCAGCAGGTCAGTGTCGCCCAGGCGCAGCAACAGGCCGGCGATCGGCAGGATCGCGATCGGTAGCATCAGCGCGCGGCCGAGGCGTTGCAGGCCCTCGATGAAGTATTGGTACATGGCGAATCTCCCTGGATTTTTGTAATTTTTCAGCTCAGAGGCCATTGCTGGTGACAGGCGTGACGCACAGCAGCGGCGCTGCTCAACTTGAGCAAGTCGTGGCTGATGCGTCGGCATTCGCTCGCGTCCAGGTGGCGGACGCGGTCCTTGATTTCACCGATCTGCACCGGGCTGACCGACAACTCACTGACGCCCAAACCGATCAGTACTGGGGTCGCCAGCGGATCGGAGGCGAGCGCGCCGCAAACACCGACCCAACGGTTATGCACCGCAGCACCGGTGCAGGTCTGGGCGATGAGCCGCAGCAGCGCCGGGTGCATGGCGTCGACCCGCGAGGCGAGGCCGGCGTGGTCGCGGTCCATGGCCAGGGTGTATTGCGACAAGTCGTTGGTGCCGATGGACAGGAAGTCCGCATGTTCGGCCAGTTGCTCGGCCAACAATGCGGCGGCGGGGACTTCGATCATCACGCCCAGCTCCGGGCGCTCAGACACGCCGAGCTCAGTGCACAACGCGTCGAGACGCTGGCGGATGTGCAGCAACTCATCCACTTCGGTCACCATCGGCAACAGGATCCGGCAACGCGAAAGCGGATTGACGTGCAGCAGCGCGCGCAATTGCTGATCGAGGATTTCCGGACGGACCTGAGCCAGGCGAATGCCGCGCAGGCCAAGCACTGGATTGGCCTCGGCCGGCAGCGGCAGGTAGTCGAGTTGTTTGTCGCCGCCGACGTCGATGGTGCGAATGATCACCGACTTGTCGCCCATGGCATCGAGCACGGCTTGATAGGCGACGCGCTGTTCCTCTTCGTCTGGCGCGGTATTGCGATCCACAAACAGAAACTCGGTACGCAGCAAGCCGACGCCGTCGGCGCCATTGGCCAAGGCATCAGCCGCTTCAGCACTGGAAGCCACATTGGCGGCGACTTCAATCTGCAAACCGTCGAGCGTCAACGCCTGGGTGTGAGCCTGAGCCTGTTGCTCGGCGCGGCGCTGTTGATGATCCAGTTGTGCCTGATGCACCTCAGCCAAACGTTCGGCATTTGGCATCAGTTCGAGGCGACCGCCATCGGCATCCAGCACAACCGCTTGGCCTTGCTGCTGATCCAGCAGCGTAGAACCCAGCGCAACCATGCACGGCAAGCCTTTGCCACGCGCGAGAATCGCCACGTGGGAAGTTGCGCCACCCTCGGCCATGCACAACCCGGCGACACCTTGCTGACTGAGTTGCAGCAGATCGGACGGCGTCAATTCATGGGCGGCGACGATGGCGTCGGTCGGCACGTCGTAGTGCCAGGTTTCGCCGAGCAGGGCACGCAGCACGCGTTGTTTGAGGTCGCGCAGATCGTTGGCGCGTTCGGCCAACAACGGGCTGCCGAGTTGCTGGAGCACCTCGCACTGCACGTCGATCGATTGGCTCCAGGCGTGGGTTGCGGCCATGCCCTGATCGATGGAAGTGTTCGCCGCGTCGAGCAGCGCCGGGTCTTCGAGCAGGGCGAGGTGTGCGGCGAAGATCGCTTCTTCGTCGGTGTTTTTATGTTTCCTGGCTTGGATCAGCGTGTGGTCGATTTCACTGCGCACAACGGTCAGCGCGGTGTCGAGGGTTTGCAGTTGTTGCTCGGGATCATGGTTGCCGGCGTCCACCGGCAGGCTGATGGCGTTCAAGCGAAACAACGGCCCGGCAACCAGACCGGGCGCTGCACAAACACCGTGCAGCACGCCCGCTTCGGCAGCTCGAGTGCGTCGAGCAATCGGAGTCGGCGCTGCGGCGTGGCTGTCTTCGGCCAGCGCTGTGGATAACGCGATCAGCAACGCTTGCAAGGCGGCTTCGGCGTCCGGGCCCTGGCAGCTGACCTGAACCTCGTCCTGTTCGCCAACGGCCAAACCCATCAGTCCGATCAAGCTGTCACAGGTCGCCGATTTGCCAGCGAAGTGCAGCTGCGATTTGCTCTTGAAACCTTGCGCCGTCTGACGAATCAGCGCGGCCGGACGAGCATGCAAACCGCCACGATGGGCGATGCGAATGTGGCCGTAAATCTCTTCCCCGGATAGCTCCGCTTCAGCCTGCGCTCCAGCTCCGTGCCGACGAATGATATGCAGCAATGGCTCGCCAACTTTCACCGACTTCAGCGTGATTGGCCGCGCCTGAAAGTCCTGGCTGTTGGTCAGGATCATCAGGCTGACCAGGCTTTTGCACTGTTGTGCGACTTTGTCCAGGTCATAGCGCAACAGCGGCTGGCCGTTGCTGACCCGCGCCCCTTCCTTGACCAGCATGGAGAAGCCTTCGCCCTGCAACTCGACGGTGTCGAGGCCCAGGTGCAGCAGCAATTCGGCGCCGTTGTCAGCACGCAAGGTGACGGCGTGGCCGGTGCGCGCGACGTGCACCACCATGCCGGCGCACGGAGCGTGGAGGGTGTCGTTCAGCGGATCGATGGCGATCCCGTCGCCCATGGCGCCGCTGGCGAACACCGGGTCCGGGACTTTGGCGAGCGTGAGCACCGGGCCGCTGAGCGGGGCGTTGAGGGTCAGCTCTTTATTATTGTTGTGCATGGCTCGGTCTCATCAGTAAAAACGGTTCGGATCAACTCGCCACTCAATGCGTGCGCGTCACTTTGCTCAAATGCCGCGGCTGGTCCGGGTCCATGCCTCGGGCGACGGCCAAACCGGCGGCCATGACGTAGAAACTCTGGATCGCCAGAATCGGGTCGAGGGCCGGGTGCTCGGCGCGGGTCAGGGTGAGGTCGCGTTCGGCAATGTCATCCGGTGCGGCCAGCAATACGCGGGCACCGCGCTGGCGCATGTCGGCGGCGAGGCTCAGCAAACCGGCCTGCTCGGCACCGCGCGGGGCGAAGATCAGCAGTGGATAATTTTCATCGATCAACGCCATCGGGCCGTGACGGACCTCGGCGCTGCTGAAAGCCTCGGCCTGGATCGCCGAGGTTTCCTTGAATTTCAGTGCGGCTTCCTGGGCGATGGCGAAACCGGCGCCACGGCCAATCACCATCAGTCGCTGGCAATCACGCAGGGTGTCGATGGCCAGGCGCCAGTCCTGTTTCGCCGCCTCGCGCAACCCTTCCGGCAGTGCGAGGCCGGCCTCCAGCAATTCCGCGTCCTCTTTCCAGTGGGCGATCAGACGGGCGCTGGCGCTGAGGGTGGCGATAAAACTCTTGGTCGCCGCGACGCTGCTTTCAGTGCCGGCACACAGCGGGAGGCTGAACTCACACGCGGCCTCCAGCGGCGAACTCTCGGCGTTGACCATCGAGATGCTCAGGGCGCCGCGCTTGCGCAGCAGACGCATGCTGTTCACCAGATCGGGACTTTGCCCGGACTGCGAGAAAGCGAACGCCACTTGGCCGCTGACCTTCAACGGCGCTTGCAGCATGGTCACCACCGACATCGGCAACGACGCCACCGGGAAGCCCAATTGCTGCATGGTCAGGTAGGCGAAGTAACTGGCGGCATGATCGGAGCTCCCGCGAGCGACAGTCATCACCACTTGCGGCGGCTGACGACGCAGGCGCCCGGCGATTTCGATCATTTGCGAGTCGAGTTGCTGCAATTGGGCTTGCACGGCCTCGAACGAGGACAGCGCCTCTTCAAGCATTTTTGAAGTCAATGTCTTCTCCTTCGACCATGACGGCGGTCAGTGTGAGTGAGCGGTCGAGCCGCACGCAGTCAGCCCAGCTGCCGGGTTGCAGGCGCCCGCGTTCGTTGAGGCCGAGGTAGTCGGCCGGAAATTGCGAAAGACGTTGCGAGGCCTCGGCGATTGGCAAACCGATCTTCACCAGATTGCGCAGCGCCTGATCCATGGTCAGCGTGCTGCCGGCCAGCGTGCCGTCGGGCAAGCGCACACCGCCCAGGCATTTGGTCACGGTGTGGCTACCGAGCTTGTACTCACCGTCGGGCATGCCGGCAGCGGCGGTGGAGTCGGTGACGCAATACAGGCACGGGATTGAGCGCAGGGCCACGCGGATGGCGCCGGGGTGCACGTGCAGCAAGTCCGGAATCAGTTCGGCGTATTTGGCGTGAGCCAGTGCCGCGCCGACGATGCCTGGCTCGCGGTGATGCAGCGGGCTCATGGCGTTGTAAAGGTGGGTGAAACTGCTGGCGCCAGCGTTCAGCGCGGCAACGCCTTCCTCATAACTGCCGAGGGTGTGGCCGATTTGCATGCGCACGCCGCGAGCGCTGAGGTTGCGGATCAAGGCGTCGTGGCCGGCGATTTCCGGGGCGATGGTGATCACCCGGATCGGCGCCAGTGCCAGGTATTCTTCGACTTCGGCCATCAACGCGGTGTGGGCGAAATTCGGTTGGGCGCCGAGTTTGCCGGGGTTGATGTACGGGCCTTCCAGGTGCACGCCGAGGACTCGGGCGCTGCTTTTCGGGCGTTGTTCGCAATATTCGCCGAGGGCTTTAAGCACGCTGGAAATTTCTGCCGGCGGCGCGGTCATGGTGGTCGCCAGCATCGACGTCGTGCCGAAACGCACGTGGGTTTTGGTGATGGTCTCGAAGGCTGGTGCACCTTCCATGATGTCTTTGCCGCCGCCGCCATGAACGTGCAGGTCGATGAAACCCGGCAGCAGGTAAGGCAGATCGTTGTCGGCCGGATCGCACGGTTGGCCTTCGATCGACACGACCTTGCCGTGTTCGTGAGTCAGCCGGCCGCGAATCCAGCCGCGGGCGGTGAGGATGTTGTCTTCGGACATGATCGGTTCTCGGTTCTTTAGCGGCGAATCGGGTTATCGACGAAGTTCTGCGACAAAGTCGTAGTAGTCGTTGCGGCAATAGGTGTCGGTGACTTCGATCGGCGTGTTGTCTTCCAGGTACCCGACCCGGGTCATCAGCAGCATGGCGGTGCCGGGGGCGATGCCCACCAGGGCGGCAAATTCGTCCGAGGCGTTGATCGCCTGAATGTGCTGCAGGGCGCGGACGATCGGCTTGCCGATGCTGTCGAGGTATTCGTAGAGGGAGTCGCCCACGGCTTGCGGCTTGGGAATGATCGAGGCGGGCAGGGTGCTCATCTCGATCGCCATCACCGTGTCGTCGGCTTTACGCAGACGCTTGAGCCGCGCGACCTTGTCGTTCGGCGAGAGGCCCAGGCGGATCAGTTCTTCGTGGGTCGGCGGAGTGATTTCACGCTCCAGCCATTGCGAGCCGGGGACGAAGCCTTTCAGGCGTAGCATCTCGCTGAAACCCGAAAGGCGCGACAGCGGTTGTTCCAGGCGCGGGGTGATGAAAGTGCCGGAACCCTGGTTGCGGCGGATCAGGCCCTGCTCGAACAGAACTTCCAGCGCCTTGCGAGCGGTGACGCGGGAGATGCCCAGCATTTCGCTGAGGTTTCGCTCCGACGGCATGGCCTGTTCGGCTTTCCACTGGCCGGCATGGATCGCCGCTTCCAGATTGCGCGCCAGTTGCAAGTACAACGGCGTCGGCTGGGTGTCGTCAGGGCGTAGGGCCTGGAGGTCATTCATGTAGGTTTGGTCCGATGCGGATATAGGATTGTTGTCGCCCGGTGGTGGGACGAAAACTAATACCACTTGAATACCATGTCAATGAGACCACTTTGCTGTGGGCGAGCGAAAGCCTGCCCTGATTGATGGGTGATAGGGTTGCTGGTTTGAAGTGGTATTAGTGGTGGGTGTTTTGAAGGCAAAGATCGCAGCCTGCGACAGCTCTTGCCGATGGGAGTGGTATCTACCCGGTAGGAGTTGCTGCAGGCTGCGATTTTTTGAATTTATTTTTTGATGCGCGACCAAAGGTAGCGCTCGGAAGAGGGAGATCAGAAGCTACTAGGTGTTTTTGTGGCGAGGGAGCAAGCTCCCTCGCCACAGGATTACGGGCGGATTTCGATCATCGTGCCGTCCGGCACCAAACCCCAAACCTCGCGCATGTCCATGTTGCGCATGGCAATGCAGCCGTCGGTCCAGTCCAGTGTGTGGAACAGGTCTTCGGGGTTTTCTTCAGTGTCCGGGGTGCCGTGGATCATGATCATGCCACCGGGTTCGACGCCTTCACGCCGGGAGCGCACGGAGTCACTGATGTTCGGGTAGGAGATGTGCATCGCCAGATTGAAACGGTCGCTGACCTTGCGCCAGTCCAGCCAGTAAAAACCTTCAGGCGTGCGTTTGTCGCCTTCCATGAGTTTCGCGCCGATGGGTCGTTTTCCCAATGAGATGCGATAGGTCTTGATCGGCTTGCCGTCATTGATCAATTGCAATTGGTGGGCGGACTTGAGCACGAGAACTTTTTCGATGACTTTGCCGTCCAGCGTTTCCGCAACGGAAGCCTGGGAGACAGCGACGAACGACAAGCAAAACAGGGCAAGCAACCAGCGCATTGAAACGATATCCCTAAGAGGTGTCGCGACTATTTAATAGTTATAGGTGTTTTTGCAGGAGCTGCCGCAGGTGCAGCAGTTCCGAATTCAAATCAAGTAATGGCCGGCTGGGCAAGCGGCGGGATCGACTCGGACCGCACGGGGTAGACCTCGGTCCGCCGGTCAGCGAAGAAGCATTCTAAGGTACGGCCCACCGTGCGGAAAGCCAGCTCGGACCAAGGGATGTCGGCTTCTTCGAAAAGCGCCACTTCCAGGCTCTCGGGACCGGCGCAAAAGTCCAGGTCCACCAGCTCGGCGCGGAAGAACACATGCACCTGGCTGATGTGCGGCACGTCGATCAACGTATAGATGCTCAGGTTGCGCACCCGCGCGCAGGCTTCTTCGGCTGTCTCGCGAATGGCCGCCTGCTCGATGGTTTCACCGTTTTCCATGAAACCGGCGGGCAGGGTCCAATAACCGAGTCGAGGCTCGATGGCGCGGCGGCACAGCAAGACCTTGGAGCCCCAGGTCGCCACGCAACCGGCGACGATATTGGGGTTCTGATAGTGAATCGCCTGACAGCTGTCACAGACAAAACGCAGGCGCGAATCGCCCTCTGGAATGCGTTGGGTCACCGGGTTGCCGCACTGACTGCAAAATTTCATGCTTGGGTTCCTGAATGCTGCGCCTATCTTGGCGTGCGGCGGTGTCTGTCGGCAAGTTGTCGTTTAGCGACATGCAGCGGTTATGGGGTTGGGCGGCCGGTTCGATTGGTGCATGATGCGAGGTAGCGAACAAATCGAGAAGTCTCATGCTGGACGAGCTACTGCATCGAGTAAGCAACCACACCCCTCGAACACTGGAAACCGACAAACGTTTCCCTGAAGCCGCGGTATTGGTGCCCATCACTCGCAGTGACGAACCGGAACTGGTTCTGACCCTGCGCGCCAGCGGGCTCTCGACCCATGGCGGTGAAGTCGCCTTCCCCGGCGGGCGACGCGACCCCGAAGACCCGGACCTGATTTTCACCGCCCTGCGCGAAGCCCAAGAAGAAATCGGCCTGCCGCCGGGGCTGGTCGAAGTGATCGGCCCGCTGAGCCCGTTGATCTCCCTGCACGGCATCAAGGTCACCCCCTATGTCGGTGTGATTCCGGATTTTGTCGAATACCTGGCCAACGATGCCGAGATTGCCGCGGTGTTCAGCGTACCGCTGGAATTTTTCCGCAAGGATCCGCGCGAACATACCCATCGCATCGATTACCAGGGGCGCAGTTGGTACGTGCCGAGCTATCGCTATGGCGAGTACAAAATCTGGGGCCTGACGGCGATTATGATCGTCGAGTTGATCAACCTGCTCTATGACGCCAAAATCAGCCTGCACCAGCCACCCAAGACGTTTATCAATACCTGAAGCCATCGCCCGTATGGCGTGAACCCCGCTTTGCAAGTGAGCCAGCCTGGCCTTGAGGACAATAAGATGAAATATCGCCTGGGCGACGCCCGCGTGGAAACCCATCCGCAGAGCTGGGTCGCACCCAATGCCGTGCTGGTGGGCAAGGTCAAACTGGAAGAGGGCGCCAACGTCTGGTTCAACGCTGTGCTGCGTGGCGACAACGAATTGATCCTGATCGGCAAGAACAGCAACGTCCAGGACGGCACGGTGATGCACACCGACATGGGTTACCCGCTGACCATCGGCACCGGCGTGACCATCGGCCATAACGCCATGCTGCATGGCTGCACGGTGGGCGATTACAGCTTGATCGGGATTAACGCGGTGATCCTTAATGGCGCGAAAATCGGCAAGAATTGCATCATCGGCGCCAACTCACTGATTGGTGAGGGCAAGGAGATTCCAGACGGTTCGCTGGTCATGGGCTCCCCCGGCAAAGTGGTGCGTGAGCTGACCGAGCCGCAGAAAAAGATGCTGGAGGCCAGCGCTGCTCACTATGTGCATAACTCGCAACGGTATGCCCGCGACCTGGTTGAGCAGGAAGAATGAGCACGCCCGAGCGCCCGGTTCGATCGCCTTGCGTGAATATCTGCGCGCTGGACGAGGACGATATTTGCACCGGGTGTCAGCGCACGGTGGAAGAGATCACGCGCTGGAGCCGGATGGATAACGAGGAGCGGCGCAAGGTGTTGGGGTTGTGCCATGAGCGGGCCAAATCGAGTGGGTTGATATGGATGTTGCCCTCGAAATCCACCCCCTCACCCTAACCCTCTCCCCGAGGGGCGAGGGGACTGATCAGGCCGTTCTTTCGAGGTACATCGACCTGGAATATCGAGTCGAGCTCAGGTTTTGAAACGTCCCCGATCGGCTCCCTTTCCCCCTCTCCCTCGTTGGGAGAGGGCTGGGGTGAGGGGTGGCTCTTGAACTCACCGAAAATTTCACTGCCAACCCTCCCTTGGTCCAACCCTGCTCACTGAAGTACCCTGCACGTCAAAATTGACAGGTATCCCGTCGCCCCATGCTCTTCCTGATCGCTTACATCAGCAGCGTCGTGCTGATTAACTACGCCTTTTCCACCGCTCCGCACCTGGACATCATCTGGTCGGCCTGGGGTGGTTTGGTGTTCGTTTTGCGCGACATGGTGCAAATCCGTTTCGGCCATGGCGCGATCGCGGCGATGCTGGCAGCGCTGGTGTTGTCCTACGTGACGTCCGATCCGTCCATCGCGCTGGCCAGCGCCACAGCGTTCGCGGTGTCCGAATGCATCGATTGGCTGGTGTTCAGCATCACCAAGCGTCCCTTGCACGACCGCCTGTGGATAAGTTCAGCCCTGAGCATTCCTCTCGATACCTTCATCTTCTTCGGCCTGATCGGCGCGTTCACGCCAGGCGTGATCCTCACCGCCATGGGCTCGAAGTTCGCGGGCGTGACCATTGTCTGGATCGCAATGGCCTGGCGTCTGCGCAAGAACGCGATTCCCGGTTAAAGCCAAACCCTTCGGTTCATGTAAAATGCCGCGCTTTCTCCCCATGGGAAGCGCGCCAGGCGTTGCGACCCTCGATGATCCGCTTCTTGAGGACCTGAGATGACCCGTATCGGAACTCCATTGTCGCCAACCGCGACCCGCGTATTGCTGTGTGGCTGTGGCGAGTTGGGCAAGGAAGTGGTGATCGAGCTGCAACGCCTGGGCGTTGAAGTGATTGCCGTGGACCGCTACGCCAATGCGCCTGCCATGCAGGTCGCCCATCGCAGCCATGTAATCAACATGCTCGACGGCGCCGCCCTGCGTGCGGTGATCGAAGCCGAAAAGCCGCACTTCATCGTGCCGGAAATCGAAGCCATTGCCACCGCGACCCTCGTGGAACTGGAAGCCGAAGGCTTCACCGTGATCCCGACCGCTCGCGCCGCGCAGTTGACCATGAACCGCGAAGGCATCCGTCGCCTGGCCGCTGAAGAGCTGGACCTGCCGACCTCGCCGTACCACTTCGCCGACACCTTTGAGGATTACAGCAAGGCTGTCGAAGACCTCGGCTTCCCATGTGTGGTTAAACCGGTGATGAGCTCGTCGGGCAAAGGCCAGAGCCTGCTGCGTAGCGTCGATGACGTGCAGAAAGCCTGGGATTACGCGCAAGAAGGCGGCCGTGCCGGTAAAGGCCGCGTGATCATCGAAGGCTTTATCGACTTCGACTACGAAATCACCCTGTTGACCGTGCGTCACGTCGGCGGCACTACGTTCTGCGCGCCAGTCGGCCACCGTCAGGAGAAGGGCGACTATCAGGAATCCTGGCAGCCACAAGCCATGAGCCCGATTGCCCTGGCTGAATCCGAGCGCGTTGCCAAAGCCGTCACTGAAGCCTTGGGTGGCCGTGGTCTGTTTGGTGTTGAGCTGTTCATCAAAGGCGATCAAGTCTGGTTCAGCGAAGTCTCGCCGCGTCCACATGACACTGGTCTGGTGACGTTGATTTCCCAGGACCTGTCGCAGTTCGCGCTGCACGCACGGGCGATTCTGGGCCTGCCGATTCCATTGATCCGTCAGTTCGGTCCATCGGCTTCGGCGGTGATTCTGGTGGAAGGGCAGTCGACTCAGACGGCTTTCGCCAATCTTGGCGCTGCGTTGAGCGAGCCGGATACGGCGTTGCGTCTGTTCGGCAAGCCTGAGGTCAATGGTCAGCGTCGGATGGGGGTTGCGTTGGCGCGTGATGAGTCGATTGACTCGGCTCGCGCTAAAGCGACCCGCGCTTCTCAAGCTGTCGTAGTAGAGCTGTAACCCGAGTCGCGGCTATCGTCGGATCGCCGCCCGGAGCAAGCTCGCTCCCACAGGATTTAGGTTGTTCGCAGATGTTGCGTACACCCAAACCCATGTGGGAGCTTGCTCGCGATGGCGGCCTGTCAGGCGACCCGATTCAGATCGTTATTGCGCGTTTCCTTCAGGCACAGCACCGCAATCAAGCTCAGCACCGCCGCCCCCGACACATACCCGCCGACATAACTCAAGCCGCCCATCGCCACCAGCTTCTGTGCGAAGAACGGCGCCGCCGAGGCCCCGACAATGCCGCCCAGGTTGTAGGCCGCCGACGCGCCGGTATAACGCACGTGGGTTGGAAACAGCTCCGGCAGCAGTGCGCCCATCGGCGCAAACGTCACGCCCATCAGAAACAGCTCGATGCACAGGAACAGCGCCACGCCCCAGGTCGAACCTTGGGTCAGCAGCGGCTCCATCAGGAAACCGGACAGGATCGCCAGCACACCGCCGATGATCAGCACCGGTTTGCGCCCGTAACGATCACTGGCCCAGGCCGACAGCGGCGTAGCGGCGGCCATGAACAGCACGGCGAAGCACAACAGCGCGAGGAAGGTTTCGCGGGTGTAGCCGAGCGTCGACACGCCATAGCTCAGTGAAAACACCGTCGAGATATAGAACAGCGCGTAGCACACCACCATCGACCCGGCGCCTAGCAACATCGGCGCCCAATATTGGCTGAGCAGCTCGACCAGCGGAATTTTCACCCGCTCCTGGCGAGCCATTGCGTTGGCAAACACCGGGGTTTCGTGAAGCTTGAGGCGCACGTACAGACCGACCATCACCAGCGCGGCACTGAGCAGGAACGGAATCCGCCAGCCCCACGAGCGGAACTGCTCGTCGTTCAGGGTCATGGCCAGCGTCAGAAACAGGCCGTTGGCGGCGAGGAAGCCGATCGAGGGGCCAAGCTGCGGGAACATGCCGAACCAGGCGCGTTTGCCCTTGGGCGCATTCTCGGTGGCCAGCAGCGCCGCGCCGCCCCATTCGCCGCCGAGTCCCAGGCCCTGGCCGAAGCGCAGCACGCAAAGCAGGATCGGCGCCCAGGCCCCGATGCTGTCGTAACCCGGGAGTACGCCGATCAGCGTGGTGCAAACGCCCATCAGCAGCAGCGAGGCAACCAGTGTCGATTTGCGCCCGATGCGGTCACCGAAGTGGCCGAAAAGCGCCGATCCCAGCGGTCGAGCCAGGAAGGCGATGCCGAAGGTGAGGAACGCCGACAGCATCTGGGCCGTGCCGGAGGTCTGCGGAAAGAATACCGGACCGATCACCAGCGCAGCGGCAGTGGCATAAACGTAGAAGTCGTAGAACTCGATGGCGGTGCCGATGAAACTCGCAGTCGCCACGCGGGTGGCGGAGTTCGTCGGTTGCGCAGGCGCGGTGTCGTTGTAAGTCGTGCTGGTCGTCATGCAGTTATCCCTGACAGTCATGTGCCCCAGTGGAGCGAATTATTATGGTCGAACACCCAGGGATGTGGGCTTAACGCAGAGTGCGGGTAGCACTTGGGTATGGCGGGGCTTGGGTAAGCGGCTTGATTATAGGAAGGCGGCTAACGATCGAACAAGTGCATAGATATTGAAAAAGATCGCAGCCTCGCTTCGCTCGACAGCTGCTACAAGGGAACGCATTCCAAACTGTAGGCGCTGTCGAGCGAAGCGAGGCTGCGATCTTTTAACTATCTAACGGATAGAGGCAATCGCAGGCGTCGAACTGGTATGCCAGATCAACACCCGGGTAACGCGATTATCCTCGGTCTCCAGAATCTCCAGCCGATAACGCCCGATCTTCAGGCATACCGCACTTTCCGGAATCGTCTCCAGCGCCTCGGTCACCAAACCGTTGAGGGTTTTCGGACCGTCGCTCGGCAAGTGCCAGCCCAGGCTCTTGTTCAGTTCGCGAATCGACGCCGCACCTTCGATCACCAGGCGGCCATCGGCCTGTGGGTGGATGTGCGGGTTATGCAGGCTGTGCTGGCTTTCGAACTCGCCGACGATTTCTTCGAGAATGTCTTCCAGGGTCACGACACCGAGCACTTCGCCGTACTCGTCGACCACCATGCCCAGGCGCCGCTGTTGTTTGTGGAAATTCAACAGCTGCAGTTGCAACGGGGTGCTTTCCGGCACGAAGTAGGGGTCGTGACAGGCTGCCAGCAGTGCCTCTAGGGTCAGGCTGGCATCGGGCAGCAGATGGCGGATCTGCCGGGTATTGAGCACTGCCTCGACCTGATTGATGTCGCTGTGGAAAACCGGCAAGCGTGTGCGTTTATTGGCGCGGAGCTGCTCGATGATTTCCTCGAGGGAGTCGTCCAGATTGACCCCGTCGACGTCACTGCGCGGCACCAGAATGTCGTTGACCGTGATGTTGTCCAGCGCATGGATGCCTGACAGCGGGTGAGGGCGGCAGACGGCGTGTTCGTGATCGTCGTGCCGATCGTTCGGGGCCTCGTCTTCGCTCTGTTGCACCACTTTGACTTTGCGGGCGAACGGTCGCATCAGCAGCTGGCTTATGCCATTGAGCAACCAGGCGGCGGGATAGATGATTTTCAGTGGCGCGCCCAGCAAGGTGTTGCCCAGGGCCAGGACTGCATCCGGATAACGGACGGCGAGGGTGCGCGGCAGGTAGTCGGCGAACACCAGGAGCACGGCGCCAGCCCCCAGGCAGGCTATCCATGGACCGTTTTCCGCCCAAGTGAAAATCGCCAGCAGGGTGCTGATGACCACGACCAGTGCGCGGCACAGGGTGTTGCAGAGGATCAGGCTATTGAGCGAAAAGCTCAGCTTTGCCACCGGCTTGTCGCTCGAGCGCGAAGCGGTCCGCTGGGCGAGCAAGTACTGTTGTGCAGCTTCGATGGCGGTAAACAGCCCCGACCATAAAATCAGCAGGGCCACTACTGCGAGCATCGGCCCTATGGGCAAGTCGTCCATTAATGCCGCCCGTCAGATATGCAGGATGTATTCACGAACCAGCTTACTGCCGAAATACGCCAGCATCAGCAGGCAGAAACCGGCGAGGGTCCAGCGAATGGCCTTGTGTCCGCGCCAGCCGAGGCGATTACGGCCCCAGAGCAACACGCTGAAAACGATCCAGGCGAGGCATGCCAGCAGGGTTTTGTGCACCAGGTGCTGGGCGAACAGGTTCTCGACGAACAGCCAGCCGGAGATCAGCGACAGCGACAGCAGGGTCCAGCCGGCCCAGAGGAAACTGAACAGCAGGCTTTCCATGGTTTGCAGCGGCGGGAAGTTCTTGATCAGGCCGGACGGGTGTTTGTGCTTGAGCTGATGGTCTTGAACCAGCAGCAGCAATGCCTGGAATACTGCAATGGTGAACATGCCGTAGGCAAGGATCGACAGCAGGATGTGGGCGAGAATGCCCGGTTCTTCGTCGATGACCTGCACGGTGCCGGCGGGGGCGAACTGTGCGAGCAGCACGGTGGCGGCGCCGAGCGGGAACAGCAATATAAGCAGGTTCTCCACCGGGATCCGCGAGCAGGCCAACAGCGTCAGGGCAATCACCGCGGCGGCAATCAGGCTGGCGGCGCTGAAAAAATCCAGGCCCAGGCCAATCGGTGTCAGCAGGTGGGTGAACAGACTGGCGCTATGAGCCAGCACGGCGAGTACGCCGAGCGTGACCAGCAGGCGTTTGTTCGCCTTGGCGCCGGTGGCCAGACGAGTGCCTTGATAGAGGGTCGCAGCGGCATATAAGCAGGCGGCGGCGAGGGTAGCTAGCAAACTGGGTGACAAGGGGAGCATAAATCCTGTTAGGCAAGCCCGAAAGGCGCTGAGTTTGGCATAGAACCCCCGCAGCACGAAAGACCATGCAACCTGACGACGAGGTGTCCGCCAGACGCAGTCTTCGCTATAATCCGCGACCTGCCCACGCCGCAGGCTCGCCGAGCACACGTTTATTCCGGTCTGGGCCGCCATTATCCCGGTCTACACAGGGCCTGAAAGGATCGCGCAATGTTTGAAAACTTAACCGACCGTCTCTCGCAGACGCTGCGCCATGTCACCGGCAAGGCCAAGCTGACCGAAGACAACATCAAAGACACCCTGCGCGAAGTGCGCATGGCGTTGCTCGAAGCTGACGTCGCCTTGCCGGTCGTCAAGGACTTCGTCAATTCGGTCAAGGAACGCGCCGTCGGCACTGAGGTGTCGCGCAGCCTGACGCCGGGCCAGGCCTTCGTGAAGATCGTCCAGGCCGAACTCGAAAGCCTGATGGGCGCGGCCAACGAAGACTTGAACCTGAGCGCCGTTCCTCCTGCCGTCGTGCTGATGGCCGGTTTGCAGGGTGCGGGTAAAACCACCACCGCCGGCAAACTCGCGCGCTTCCTTAAAGAGCGCAAGAAGAAGTCGGTCATGGTCGTGTCTGCGGACGTTTACCGTCCGGCAGCGATCAAGCAGCTGGAAATGCTCGCAGGGGAAGTCGGCGTAACCTTCTTCCCGTCCGACCTGAGCCAGAAGCCGGTCGACATCGCGCAAGCGGCTATAAAAGAAGCAAAGCTTAAGTTTATTGATGTAGTCATCGTCGACACCGCCGGTCGCCTGCACATCGATGAAGAGATGATGGGCGAGATCAAGGCGCTGCATGCCGCGATCAACCCGGTCGAAACGCTGTTCGTGGTCGACGCCATGACCGGTCAGGACGCCGCCAACACGGCCAAGGCCTTCGGCGATGCGCTGCCGCTGACCGGTGTGATCCTGACCAAGGTCGACGGCGATGCGCGTGGCGGTGCCGCGCTGTCGGTGCGCGCCATCACCGGCAAGCCGATCAAGTTCATCGGTATGGGCGAGAAGAGCGACGCGCTCGAGCCGTTCCACCCGGAGCGTATTGCTTCGCGCATCCTCGGCATGGGTGACGTACTCAGCCTGATCGAGCAGGCCGAACAGACCCTCGACAAGGACAAGGCCGACAAACTGGCCAAGAAGCTGAAGAAGGGCAAGGGCTTCGACCTCGAAGACTTCCGCGATCAGCTGCAACAGATGAAAAACATGGGCGGCCTCGGCGGCCTCATGGACAAACTGCCAAACATGCCCGGTATGAACCTGGCGCAGATGGGCAACGCCCAGGGCGCGGCAGAGAAACAATTCAAGCAGATGGAAGCCATCATCAATTCCATGACCCCGGCCGAGCGCCGCGACCCTGAGATGATCAGCGGTTCGCGCAAACGCCGGATCGCCATGGGTTCCGGCACTCAGGTGCAGGACATCGGTCGCTTGATCAAGCAGCACAAGCAGATGCAGAAGATGATGAAGAAGTTCTCCGCGAAAGGCGGAATGGCCAAAATGATGCGCGGCATGGGCGGTATGTTGCCCGGCGGCGGCATGCCGAGAATGTAAAGAATTCGCGCAAGGGCTTGCTCTTGCGCAGCCCACACGGAAGTGGGATCTCCAGCAAACCCGCACTTGGCGGGAGCTGACTGGCCGTTTTCAACGACGGCTCTATAGCAAATCTTGATGGCGACTGAAAGGCTGCCGGAAAAAGTCATTTGCAAAAGTCCGGATATTCCTTAGAATATGCGGCCTTTCGGGCACCTATGCCCGCTGTGCCTTTAGATTTGCAGCACCGACTACAGGAACGATGTTCACATGCTAACAATCCGTCTTGCCCTTGGCGGCTCCAAAAAGCGCCCGTTTTACCACTTGACCGTAACCGACAGCCGCAACCCGCGCGACGGTTCGCACAAGGAACAGGTTGGTTTCTTCAACCCTGTTGCTCGTGGTCAAGAAGTCCGTCTGTCCGTGAACCAAGAGCGCGTAGCCTACTGGCTGAGCGTTGGTGCACAACCTTCTGAGCGCGTTGCTCAGTTGTTGAAGGACGCGGCTAAGGCTGCGGCCTGAGCAATATGAACGCGACGCCAGCTGTTGCTGATGATTTGATCGTTATCGGCAAAATTTATTCGGTTCATGGCGTTCGCGGCGAAGTGAAGGTGTATTCCTTTACTGATCCGACTGAAAACCTGTTGCAGTACAAAACCTGGACGCTCAAGCGCGAAGGTAATGTGAAACAGGTCGAGCTGGTCAGCGGACGTGGGAACGACAAGTTCCTGGTCGCAAAGCTCAAGGGTCTTGATGATCGTGAAGAAGCGCGTCTTCTGGCCGGTTATGAGATCTGCGTGCCGCGCAACCTGTTCCCTGAATTGACCGATGGCGAGTACTACTGGTACCAGCTGGAAGGTCTGAAGGTCATTGATCAACTCGGGCAATTGCTCGGGAAAATCGATCATCTTCTGGAAACCGGCGCCAATGATGTAATGGTGGTCAAGCCTTGCGCTGGCAGCCTGGATGATCGCGAACGCCTGTTGCCCTATACGGAGCAATGCGTGTTGGCCGTCGACCTTGCCGCAGGCGAGATGAAGGTGGAATGGGATGCGGACTTCTAAGCGTGGCTAACTTGCGCGTAGAAGTGATCAGTTTGTTTCCCGAGATGTTCTCCGCCATCAGCGAGTACGGCATCACCAGTCGTGCGGTGAAACAGGGGCTCTTGCAGCTCACCTGTTGGAATCCGCGAGACTACACGACGGATCGACATCACACTGTGGATGATCGCCCATTTGGCGGTGGTCCGGGCATGGTGATGAAGATCAAGCCCCTGGAAGATGCGTTGGTTCAGGCCAAGGCAGCAGCCGGGGAGGCGGCGAAGGTAATTTACCTGTCCCCCCAAGGCCGTCAACTGACTCAGTCGGCGGTACGCGAGTTGGCGAATCTGGATGCATTGATCCTGATTGCCGGCCGCTATGAAGGCATTGACGAGCGCTTTATAGAGGCTCATGTCGATGAAGAGTGGTCGATTGGCGACTATGTACTGTCTGGCGGCGAGCTGCCGGCGATGGTCCTGATCGATGCGGTTACACGGCTGCTGCCTGGAGCTTTAGGGCATGCGGACTCCGCCGAGGAAGATTCCTTTACGGATGGTTTGCTGGATTGCCCGCACTACACCCGACCGGAGGTGTATGCGGATCAGCGTGTTCCCGACGTGTTGCTAAGTGGCAATCACGCGCATATCCGGCGTTGGCGTTTACAGCAGTCCCTTGGTAGGACCTTTGAACGACGCGCCGATCTTCTGGAAAGCCGCTCGCTTTCTGGAGAAGAGAAGAAGCTGCTCGAGGAATACATCCGCGAGCGGGACGATAGTTAACAACGTATCGATGGTAAATCCGACGATTTACCTTAGGAGCACAGCATGACTAACAAAATCATCCTTGCACTCGAAGCAGAGCAGATGACCAAAGAGATCCCTACCTTTGCCCCGGGCGACACCATTGTCGTTCAGGTGAAAGTGAAGGAAGGCGACCGTTCGCGTCTGCAAGCGTTCGAAGGTGTTGTTATCGCCAAGCGTAACCGCGGCGTAAACAGTGCTTTCACCGTTCGTAAAATCTCCAACGGTGTTGGCGTAGAGCGTACTTTCCAGACCTACAGCCCGCAAATCGACAGCATGGCCGTTAAACGTCGCGGTGACGTACGTAAAGCCAAGCTGTACTACCTGCGTGACCTGTCCGGTAAAGCAGCTCGCATCAAGGAAAAACTGGCTTAAGTCCAGCTTCCGATGCAGAAAAAAGCAGCCTAAGGGCTGCTTTTTTGTTGCCTGCGATTTATCTTCCCTGACCGTACTGTCGGTCTTGCCTGAGCCTTTATGCCCGCCATCGATCATCCACTGATAGACCAATTCCTCGACGCTCTGTGGCTGGAGAAAGGTCTTTCCGATAACACCCGCGATGCCTATCGAAGTGATCTGGCCTTGTTCAACGGCTGGCTGCAGGACAAAGGCCTGGAGTTGATCAACGCCGGACGCGAATTGATCCTCGATCACTTGGCCTGGCGCCTGGAGCAAAACTACAAACCCCGTTCCACTGCGCGATTTCTCTCCGGAGTACGTGGGTTCTATCGTTATTTGCTGCGGGAAAAACTGATCGCCGTCGATCCGACGTTGCGCGTCGACATGCCTCAGCTCGGTAGGCCGCTGCCCAAATCCCTGTCGGAAGCGGACGTTGAGGCGCTGCTGAAAGCGCCCGACCTGAGCGAAGCCATCGGCCAGCGCGACCGCGCCATGCTTGAAGTGCTTTATGCCTGCGGCTTGCGTGTGACGGAGCTGATCAGCCTGACATTGGAGCAGGTCAATCTGCGCCAGGGCGTGCTGCGAGTGATGGGCAAGGGCAGCAAGGAGCGGCTTGTGCCGATGGGCGAGGAGGCGATTGTCTGGGTCGAGCGTTACCTGCGCGATGGCCGCCAGGAGCTGCTTGGCGGGCGTCCCAGCGATGTCATGTTCCCCAGCCAGCGCGGCGATCAGATGACTCGGCAGACTTTCTGGCATCGCATCAAGCACCAGGCCAAGGTTGCCGGGATCGGCAAATCGCTGTCGCCGCACACCTTGCGCCATGCCTTCGCCACGCACCTGCTCAACCACGGCGCCGACCTGCGGGTGGTGCAAATGCTGCTCGGTCACAGCGATCTGTCGACCACGCAGATCTACACCCACGTCGCCCGTGCACGCTTGCAGGACCTGCACGCCAAACACCACCCCAGAGGCTGAACAAAATCCCTGTAGGAGTGAGCCTGCTCGCGATGGCGATCTGTCAGTCACCGCTGTGTTGTCAGGACTACCGCTATCGCGAGCAGGCTCACTCCTACAGGGGATTGTGTTGTCCCAATGTCTTGCGTCAGGCGCATTCGGCCACAGGGGCCTTATGTGGTAGGCTTTGCCGGTTTGCACGATGGGCGTTTATGACCCGGTGTTTCGGCACGGGCGTTCTGATCGTCCCATTTGTCCGCCTTCAGGAGTTCTCATGCGTCTGACCCAGATTTTCGCCGCCGCAGCCATTGCGTTGGTCAGCACCTTTGCCGTCGCCGATGACGCGGCCGACAAAGCCATTCGTAAAAGCCTGGAAACCCTCCAGCTCGAAGTACCGGTAGAAAGCATTTCCGCCAGTCCGCTGCCGGGCCTGTATGAAGTCAAACTGCAGGGCAGTCGCGTGCTCTATGCCAGTGCCGACGGCCAATACGTGGTTCAGGGCTACATGTTCCAGCTCAAGGACGGCAAACCGGTCAACCTGACTGAAAAAACCGAACGCCTGGGCGTTTCCAAACTGGTCAACGCAATTCCAGTTGCGGAAACCGTGGTCTATCCGGCGATCGGCGAAACCAAATCGCACATCACCGTATTCACCGACACCACCTGCCCGTATTGCCACAAGCTGCACGCCGAAGTGCCTGAGCTGAACAAGCGCGGCATCGAAGTGCGTTACGTCGCGTTCCCGCGCCAGGGCCTTGGCTCGCCGGGTGACGAACAGCTGCAAGCGGTCTGGTGCTCGAAAGACAAGAAAGCTGCCATGGACAAGATGGTCGACGGCAAGGAAATCAAGGCCGCCAAGTGCGATAACCCGGTTTCCAAGCAGTTCGCCCTCGGTCAGTCGATCGGCGTGAACGGTACACCGGCCATCGTTTTGGCCGACGGCCAAGTCATTCCGGGCTACCAGCCTGCGCCACAAGTCGCCAAACTGGCACTGGGCGCGAAGTAAATTCGCATCGTCACGGTCAGCCATTGACGATCATGGTTCGGCGGCAGCATTCGCCGGGCCATTAATAGAGAACCGCGAGTATGCGGTTGTTTTCACGGCCGGCCTTGAGTCGGCCGTTTTATGGGGAGTTCACAGTGAAACCGGTCAAAGTAGGCATCTGTGGGTTAGGGACCGTCGGTGGCGGTACCTTCAACGTACTTCAGCGTAACGCCGAGGAAATTGCTCGTCGTGCCGGGCGTGGAATCGAAGTGGCACAAATTGCCACGCGCACGCCAAAGCCTCAGTTCCAGACGACCGGTATTGCGATTACCAACGATGTCTTCGAAGTGGCCACGAACCCTGAGATCGACATCGTCATAGAGTTGGTGGGCGGCTACACCGTTGCCCGCGAGCTGGTACTCAAAGCGATCGAGAACGGAAAACACGTAGTGACCGCGAACAAGGCGTTGATCGCCGTTCACGGTAATGAAATTTTCGCCAAGGCCCGGGAGAAGGGCGTGATTGTGGCGTTCGAAGCCGCCGTGGCCGGTGGCATTCCGGTGATCAAGGCGATCCGTGAAGGCCTGTCGGCCAACCGCATCAACTGGGTCGCCGGCATCATCAACGGCACCGGCAACTTCATCCTCACCGAAATGCGTGAGAAGGGCCGGACCTTCGAAGACGTACTCGCCGAGGCGCAAGCCTTGGGTTACGCCGAAGCCGATCCGACCTTCGACGTTGAAGGCATCGACGCGGCCCACAAGCTGACGATCCTGGCGTCCATCGCGTTCGGCATTCCGCTGCAGTTCGACAAGGCTTACACCGAAGGCATCACCAAGCTGACCACCGCTGACGTGAACTACGCCGAAGCGCTGGGCTATCGCATCAAGCACCTGGGCGTGGCGCGCAGCACGGCTGCCGGTATCGAATTGCGTGTGCACCCGACGTTGATCCCGGCTGATCGCCTGATCGCCAACGTCAACGGCGTGATGAACGCGGTGATGGTCAACGGTGATGCCGCCGGTTCGACGCTGTTCTACGGCGCTGGCGCCGGCATGGAGCCGACCGCTTCGTCGGTGATCGCCGACCTGGTGGACGTGGTTCGCGCCATGACTTCCGACCCGGAAAACCGCGTACCGCACCTGGCGTTCCAGCCGGATTCGCTGTCGGCCCACCCGATCCTGCCGATCGAAGCCTGCGAAAGCTCCTATTACCTGCGCATTCAGGCCAAGGACCACCCGGGCGTGTTGGCGCAGGTGGCGAGCATCCTGTCGGAGCGCGGCATCAACATCGAATCGATCATGCAGAAGGAAGTCGAAGAACACGACGGCCTGGTGCCGATGATCCTGCTGACTCACCGCGTGCTGGAACAGCACATGAACGACGCGATCGCCGCCCTCGAAGCCCTGGCTGGCGTGGTCGGTCCGGTCGTACGGATCCGCGTCGAGCACCTGAACTAAGCCGTTATCGTTCACCGGGCTCGCCTGCGGGCCCGGGTTTGCGAACACTGTCTATTGGAGCCAGTCATGCGTTATATCAGTACCCGCGGCCAGGCACCGGCCCTGAATTTCGAAGACGTCCTGCTGGCCGGTCTGGCCACGGACGGTGGTCTGTACGTCCCGGAAAACCTGCCACGTTTCACCCAGGAAGAAATCGCTTCCTGGGCCGGCCTGCCGTATCACGAGCTGGCCTTCCGGGTGATGCGCCCGTTCGTGACCGGCAGCATCCCTGATGCCGATTTCAAAAAGATTCTGGAAGAGACTTACGGCGTGTTTTCCCACAACGCCGTGGCACCGTTGCGTCAGCTGAACGGCAACGAATGGGTGTTGGAGCTGTTCCACGGCCCGACTCTCGCGTTCAAAGACTTCGCCTTGCAGCTGCTGGGTCGTCTGCTCGACTACGTGCTGGAAAAACGCGGTGAGCGCGTCGTGATTGTTGGTGCCACCTCCGGCGACACCGGTTCGGCCGCCATCGAAGGCTGCAAACACTGCGAAAACGTCGACATCTTCATCCTGCACCCGCACAACCGCGTGTCCGAAGTGCAGCGTCGCCAGATGACCACCATTTTCGGCGAGAACATCCACAACATCGCCATCGAAGGCAACTTCGATGACTGCCAGGAAATGGTCAAGGCCAGCTTCGCCGACCAGAGCTTCCTCAAAGGCACGCGTCTGGTGGCGGTGAACTCGATCAACTGGGCGCGAATCATGGCCCAGATCGTTTACTACTTCCATGCAGCCCTGCAGTTGGGCGGCCCGGCGCGTTCGGTGTCGTTCTCGGTGCCGACCGGCAACTTCGGCGACATCTTCGCCGGTTACCTGGCGCGCAATATGGGCCTGCCGATCAACCAGTTGATTGTCGCCACCAATCGCAACGACATCCTGCACCGCTTCATGAGCGGCAATCAGTACGTCAAGGACACCCTGCACGCCACGCTGTCGCCGTCGATGGACATCATGGTGTCGTCGAACTTCGAACGCCTGCTGTTCGACCTGCACGGTCGCAACGGCGCAGCGATTGCCGGGCTGATGGACACCTTCAAGCAAGGTGGCGGTTTCAGCGTCGAACAGGAACGTTGGACCGAAGCCCGCAAGCTGTTCGATTCGCTGTCCGTGGATGACGCTCAAACCTGCGAAACCATCGCCGAAGTTTATGAGCAAACTGGCGAACTGCTGGATCCGCACACCGCTATCGGCGTGAAGGCGGCGCGCGAGTGCCGTCGCAGTCTGGATATCCCGATGGTGATCCTCGGTACGGCCCATCCGGTCAAATTCCCGGACGCAGTGGAAAAAGCTGGCGTAGGAAAAGCGCTCGAACTACCTGCACATCTTTCTGATTTGTTTGAGCGAGATGAGCGCTGCACCGTGCTGCCAAATGACCTGAAAGCCGTGCAGGCCTTTGTCAGTCAGCATGGCAACCGCGGCAAGCCTCTGTAACCAATTAAAACTGTCACATTTTGAAGCCCGTCTCCTGACGGGCTTTCTCATTTCTGCATGCCACACTTGTCGGGTTTCGTAAATGAAGAGCCGCCTATGAAGGGCGGGCGAGACGATCACCAAGGAAGTGGCAATGCTGTTTTTCAGAGGGTTAAAACCAGCCGCGTGCTGGGTGTTTTTTTTAGTCGGCACCCTGGGCTTTGCTCAATGGGGGGGCGCGTCGCAATTGGCGGCAACCGATTCCAAAGGATCGGTTGCTGGCCCAATGATCGAGCTGGACGCTCAGGATTTGAAATGGATTGCCGAGCATTCGAACGTCATCGTCGCATCGGTGCAGTATCCGTTGTACCTGTTCAAGGATAAGCACGGCCAATGGAGCGGCTTGAACAATGATCTGCTCAACCGCATCAGCGCGATGACGGGATTGCAGTTTGTTCACGAAGAATCGTTTTCTACCGATCAGTTGCTCGGGCGACTGGAAAGTGGCGCAGCGGACATGAGCACGACGCTGGCGATGAATGACGAACGCAAGACGTTTCTGGATTTCAGTCATGCGTTCGGTGGTGCTGGCTGGGTGTTCGTCGGGCGGGCCGGGGCGCCAGAGGTGCAATCCCTGGAGCAGCTATCGGGAAAGGTTCTGGTGCTGCCGACCCGGCATGCACTGGAAGCCACGATTCGCCGCGACTATCCGGACATCGAACTGCGCTCGGTTAAAACCTACGCGGAGGCCCGGGCGCTGGTCGAGAGCGGTGAAGCCTATGCCACCATCGAAAACGAAACCGGAGCCCAACTCTATCCGTCCGGGCGGCTCAAGGTCGGGTATGCGGTCGAGGGCAAATGGGAGGCGGACCATCTGGCCGTACGTAAAGGTCAGCCTCAGCTGTCGAGCATCCTCAACAAGGCGCTTGAGGCGCTTGATCCTGCCGAATTGCGCGCCATTCGCTTGAAATGGCTCAGTGGGATTGCCCCCGTCAAGGTGCCCGGTGTCTGGCACCGACTCGCCGAGTGGGGCTGCTGGGGAATGTTTATCGTCAGTCTGTTCGGCCTGTTATCCCTGCTCTGGAATCGACGGCTCACGGTATTGATCCAGCAGCGCCTGGATGCCGAGAAAAGTCTGAGTGATCAGCTTGCCTTCCAGCATGCATTGATGGACGCCGTGCCTGACCCGATGTTTGTTCGTGATCTGGAAGGACGTTTGATCATGTGCAACAAAAGTTATGAGGAGGGCTTGTCGACCCGTTTCGACCAGGTTCAGGGGCGACAGCTGATTGAACTGGACGTCTTGCCCAAAGAGACCGCCGAACTGCTGCATGCAGAGTTCATGGCCCAGCTCGGTACGCGCAAGACGCGCTTCAGTGAACGTCAATTGATGTTCAACAACGGTGTCAGGCATGTCTATCAGTGGACGGTGCCTTTTTACGGTGCCGACGGACAATTGCGGGGCCTGCTGGGAGGATGGACCGATATCGGCAAGCGTAAGACGCAGGCGTGACGCGGCTGTTTTTTATCTGTCATCTTGGCCGTGCATGCTCTATTGACCCGCGGCGCAGGTTCACCAGCAGTCGGTATCCAGAACTTTCTTCTCGAGCCAGTGGTCATTTACTGTAGGCACGCCCCAGGCACTTTGTTTTCGGACTATTGAGTGGTGATCGAGATGGAAAGTATCAGCCTATTGCTCGGTGAAGCTCTGAGCCCGTACCAGGTAACGTTGACCCCGTCGGGGACCCATGGTGAATGCCTGGTGACACTGAAAAATGCGACCGGCGCGATCGTGGTCGAGCGGGCGTTCAATCAGGCTCAGTTGACCAGCAAACGTCTACTGACGGATGTCGTCGACGGTTTGCATCGCGACGTGCTGATCGCCGAAGGTCGGCTGGAGCCCTGCGTCATCGCGGCGTTACGTAATGCTGCCCAGGACAAGATCCTGGCCAACCGAAATTGAATTGTTTTTTGTGGGAACCTTCCTGCGCTTAGGTCAGTCAGACCTTGTAACAGCAGGATCAAGCATTGTGCTCCGGTGCTTGTAGCTTGCTGCCACTGGTCTTTATGTAGGCCACGTTTAACCCCGAGTCGTCTCCCCACTTCTCGGGGTTTCTTTTTGCCTGCGATTTGTCATTGCTCGGCCTGCTGCAGGAAAAATGCCCGGCTGGCTTCCAGGTAGTCGCGGCGACTCTCGGGGTCCAGCCAGGCGGCGTATGCCTCGCTCAAGTGATCGTGGGGCAGGGTGCGCAGCAGTTGGTTGATCTCGATGATCGCCTGCCGGCCCTGGGGGGTGTCGGTACAGCCGATGTAACCAGACAGGTATTTGCCCGTGCCGCGAATCGGGTAGAACTGCAATTCATCTTCCGCGATCCCTTGCTGCTGGGCCTGGTAGCGGATCTCCGAGCGGTACCCCAACAGCATCCGCAAGCGCCCCAGGCGTTGCATTTGCAACAGGCTGCCCAAAGCGTCGTTGCCGTAGTGGAGGGTCAGTGAGTTGGCTGGCGCTTGTTTGAGTAGCGCGTCGAGATATTCGCCGTAGTTGCGCTCGGCAATAATGCCCAGTTTCTCGCGGCCACTGGCCAGCAGGGCCGCCAGGTCCACTTCGCCATCCTCGATAAAGGGCGCCAGCAACTCCCGATCGATGCGCTGCACTGCCAGGCCATTACTCATGGCCCGAAAGACCGGGATGGAAAACGCGATCCAGTCATCGCGCTCCTTGCTCCAGTTCAGCGCTGCATCGCACGTGAGGGATGGCTCGTGGAGCATTTGCAAGCCGCGAGCGCGATTGACTCGCATCAGGGTGTGTTCGTATTGCGGCATGCGGGCGATCAGCAGCGGTAACAGTTGATCGATGACGCCCTGGCCCTTTTTCGATCCTTCGAAAATCATCAGCGGTGGAAGGTCGCGCAATAACCAGACCAGGGTTTCCTTCGGTTGCGCCAACGTTGGCTGAGCCTGGCCGGCGAGCACCAGGAAAAATGCGAACGCGCACAATGCTCGTCCGCCGCGCGTCAGGCAGTGGTTGATGGGCTGCTCGAGCAGGCGCCTCAGCTTAGATGGCCCCGTCTTCACGCAGCTTTGCGATCTGTTCCTTGTCGTAACCAAGATCGTTGAGTACCTGCGCATTGTGTTCGCCCAACTGCGGCCCGACCCATTCCGAAGTGCCGGGTGTCTCAGAGAGTTTCGGCACGATTCCCGGCATCTTGAAATCTTTGCCGTCCGGCAACTTGGCCTTCAGGAACATTTCCCGGGCCAGGTACTGTGGATCACTGAACATGTCTTCAGCACTGAAGATCCGGCTGGCCGGCACGTCGGCCTGATTCAACTGCTCGATGATGGTGTCCAGCGGCAGCGAGTTGACCCAGCGATCAATCACCCCATAAATCTCGTCGCGACGACTGTCGCGTCCGTCATTGCTGGCCAGCACCGGGTCGTTGGCCAGGTCCTCACGACCAATGATCAGCATGAAACGTTTGAAGATCGCGTCGCCATTGGCGCCGATTTGCACATGCTTGCCGTCGGCACTGGTGTGGATCGAGGAGGGCGTGATGCCCGGCATGATGTTGCCGGTGCGCTCGCGGATGAAGCCGAACACGTCGAACTCGGGGACCATGCTTTCCATCATGGCGAAGATCGCTTCATACAGCGCCACATCTACAACTTGGCCGAGGCCACCGTTAACCTCGCGATGACGCAACGCCATCAATGCGCCGATCACGCCCCAGAGCGCGGCAATAGAATCGCCGATGGAAATCCCGGTGCGCACCGGTGGTCGGTCTTCGAAGCCCGTGATGTAGCGCAGGCCGCCCATGGATTCACCAACGGCGCCAAAACCTGGTTGATCTTTCATCGGCCCGGTCTGACCAAAACCCGAGAGACGCACCATCACCAGTTTCGGGTTCAGAGCGTGCAAGACTTCCCAGCCCAGACCGAGTTTTTCCAACACGCCTGGGCGAAAATTCTCGATCAGAATGTCCGCTTCGCTGAGCAGTTTCTTCAGGATCGCCAGGCCGTCGGGGTGTTTGAGGTTCAGGGTCAGGGATTTCTTGTTGCGCGCCTGGACGAACCACCACAGCGAGGTCCCTTCATACAGTTTTCGCCATTTGCGCAACGGATCGCCGCCATCGGGGGACTCGATTTTGATCACCTCGGCACCGAACTCGCCGCAAATGCGCGAGGCAAACGGCCCGGCGATCAGCGTGCCCAATTCAATGACTTTCAGACCTGAGAGCGGTTTTTCGGTGAGCGGCATGCTGGTTCCTGTAGGACAAAGGTTGAGCGGATACAGGGTTTTAACATAGCCGAACGTCAGACGACCAAGGTTGATCGCCTTCAATTCGTGGATTGCCTACCGCATCGGTTAGACTTGCCGCCTTTCCCCGTATCAAGAAGCCCGTTCATGGCCCAGCCGTCCACGACCTACAAGTTTGAACTGAACCTTACCGACCTCGATCGCAGCGTGTACGAGAGCGTGAAGCAGACCATCGCCCGTCACCCTTCGGAGACCGAAGAGCGCATGACCGTGCGGCTGCTGGCCTACGCCTTCTGGTACAACGAGCAACTGTCGTTCGGTCGCGGTCTGTCAGACGTGGACGAACCTGCCTTGTGGGAAAAGAGCCTGGACGACCGTGTCCTGCACTGGATCGAAGTCGGCCAGCCAGACGCCGATCGACTGACCTGGTGCTCGCGTCGCACCGAGCGCACCAGCCTGCTGGCTTACGGCAGCCTGCGTGTCTGGGAGACCAAAGTCATCCCGGCGATCAAAAACCTGAAAAACGTACACATCGCTGCTGTTCCGCAGGAAGTACTGGAAACCCTGGCCAAGGACATGCCCCGCGTTATCAAGTGGGACGTGATGATCAGCGAAGGGACGATTTTCGTCACCGACGACCGTGGTCAGCACGAAGTCCAGTTGCAGTGGCTGAGCGGCGAACGCGGCTGATTATTCGCTGCTGGTCCGCGTTTCCCGTTTTTATCCTACGTATTCAAGAGAAGCACCTGTCACCCCATGCGCATCGAACCTCGCCTGTTGCCCGACACCCTGCCATTCCTCGGTGATCTGCCGCCGCTGCTGACCCGTCTGTACGCGGCGCGGGGCGTGCTGTCCGAGGCTGAACTGGACAAGAGCCTGGCGCGGCTGATTCCGTTCCAGCAGCTCAAAGGCATCGATGCAGCGGTGGATTTGCTGGTGACGGCGCTGGAGCAGCGTCAGCGGATTCTAATCGTCGGTGACTTCGACGCTGATGGCGCGACGGCCAGTACGGTGGGCATGTTGGGCTTGCGTCTGCTGGGCGCAGCTCACGTCGACTATTTGGTGCCGAACCGATTCGAGTACGGCTACGGCCTGACGCCGGAAATCGTTGAAGTGGCGTTGACCCGTACACCACAGTTGCTGATCACGGTGGACAACGGTATCTCCAGCGTTGAAGGCGTGGCGGCGGCGAAAAAGGCCGGGCTCCAGGTGCTGGTCACCGACCACCACTTGCCCGGTGATGAGTTGCCGTTGGCCGATGCCATCGTCAATCCGAACCAGCCAGGTTGCGAGTTTCCGAGCAAGGCGCTGGCCGGCGTCGGGGTGATTTTCTATGTGCTGATGGCTTTGCGTGCGCGTTTGCGCAGCCTCGGCTGGTACGAGAGCAAGCCGCAGCCGAACATCGGCGAGTTGCTGGACTTGGTGGCGCTGGGCAGCGTCGCCGACGTGGTACCGCTGGATGCCAACAACCGGATTCTGGTGCACCAGGGCCTGGAACGGATTCGCGCCGGGCGCGCGCGGCCGGGGATCAAGGCGATCCTCGAAGTCGCCAAGCGTGACCACACGCGCATCACCTCTACCGACCTGGGTTTCATTGTCGGCCCGCGTCTGAACGCGGCGGGGCGTCTGGATGACATGAGCCTGGGCATCGAATGCCTGCTCACCGAAGACGCCGGTCTGGCGCATGAAATGGCCGCTCAACTCGACGGCATGAACCAGGACCGTAAATCCATCGAGCAGGGCATGCAGCGTGAAGCGCTGGCTCAACTAAAGGATTTGCCGGTCGAGTCGATGCCGTTCGGCTTGTGCCTGTTCGATCCCGAGTGGCACCAGGGTGTCATCGGAATCCTCGCGTCGCGTATGAAAGATCGCTATTTCCGTCCGACCATTGCCTTTGCCGATGCCGGCGATGGCCTGCTCAAGGGCTCGGGGCGTTCGGTTCAGGGGTTTCATATTCGCGACGCGTTGAGCGTGGTGGCGGCGCAGCATCCGAATCTGATCAGTAAATATGGCGGCCATGCGATGGCCGCCGGCCTGACGCTGCCGGAAGCGAATTTTCCGTTGTTCGCCGAAGCCTTTGATGCGGAAGTGCGTAGGCAATTGCGCGAAGAAGACCTGACCGGACGTTTGCTGTCGGACGGCACGCTGGCGGTCGAGGAGTTCCACCTGGAGCTGGCCCGCGCCCTGCGCCATGCCGGTCCTTGGGGGCAACATTTCCCGGAGCCGTTGTTCCACGGCGTGTTCCAGCTGGTCGAGCAGCGGGTGGTCGGCGAGCGGCACCTCAAGGTGGTGCTGAAGAGTGAATGTGGTTCGGTGAAGCTGGATGGCATTGCCTTCGGAATCGACCGCGACATCTGGCCGAATCCGACCATCAAATGGGTGGAATTGGCCTACAAACTCGACCTCAACGAGTTCCGTGGCAACGAGACGGTGCAGTTGATGATTGCCCATATAGAACCGCGTTGAAGCGACCTTCTGACCACCCAATCCATCTGAACCCCCCACCTTCCCCCGATGTCGACTAGTCTCTAAGCACTGCTTGATTATCCTTGTGACGTCTTGTCGAATTTTTTGCCCGCGGGGGCGGGTGCTGCACCTTTTTCCTGTCACTCGTCGACTTTCAAACAGAACCCTGGAGCCTGCCCACTGATTCGAGAGGTGCCCCATGAGTCTGCTGCTTGAACCCTATACCCTTCGTCAATTGACCCTGCTCAACCGCATTGCGGTGTCGCCGATGTGCCAGTACTCCAGCGTCGATGGACTGGCCAATGACTGGCACCTGGTCCACCTCGGCAGCCGCGCTGTCGGCGGGGCCGGCCTGGTGTTTACCGAAGCCACGGCGGTGACCGCCGACGGACGCATCACCGCCGAGGACCTCGGCCTGTGGAACGATGAACAAATCGAACCGTTGCAACGCATCACGCGCTTCATTGCAGCTCAAGGCGCTGTGGCCGGCATTCAGTTGGCTCACGCCGGGCGCAAGGCCAGCACCCATCGGCCGTGGATCGGTAAACATGGCAGCGTCAAACCCGAAGACGGTGGCTGGATCCCGGTGGGCCCATCGCCGATCGCTTTCGACCCGCAGCACACCCACCCCAAGCAGCTCGATGATGGCGAGATCGCTGAGGTCATTCAGGCCTTTGTCGCTTCGGCCAAACGGGCGCTGACCGCCGGTTTCAAAGTGGTGGAAATTCACGCCGCCCACGGTTACCTGTTGCATCAGTTTCTTTCGCCCCTGAGCAATCAGCGGCGCGATCAATATGGTGGTTCGTTCGAGAATCGCATCCGGCTGGTACTGCAAGTCACCGAAGCGGTGCGTGCGGTGTGGCCTGAAGAGCTACCGCTGTTCGTGCGGGTGTCGGCCACCGATTGGGTGGAAGACGGCTGGAACCCCGATGAAACCGTGGAGCTGGCGCGACGCCTGCATGCGTTGGGCGTAGACCTGATTGACGTCTCGTCGGGCGGTACGGCGGCCAATGCTGAGATTCCTACAGGTCCCGGGTATCAGACCCGCTTCGCCGAACGTGTGCGCAAAGAGTCAGGTATTGCCACCGGCACGGTAGGAATGATCACCGAGCCGGCACAGGCCGAGCACATTCTGCGTACCTGCCAGGCTGACATCATCTTCCTGGCGCGTGAGCTGCTGCGTGATCCGTACTGGCCGCTGCATGCCGATGATGACCTGGGTGGGCGCAAGGCCATCTGGCCGGCGCAGTATCAGCGGGCCACCCATCGTGAACAGCCGATTCATGAGTCGGATTTGCGCGACTGATTGACGCTGTAAAACCAAAAAGCCCCGGTCGAGTTGACCGGGGCTTTTGCGTTTCTACCGCTGTCAGGTGTACTTGCGCTTCTCAGGCGCAGGCGGGAAGTACTGGTACAACCAGGTTTCACTCAACGTGCGGTCATTAGTACGAATGAACAACCGTAGCTCCACCGGCGCGACGCTGTCATTGGTCGGGTACCAGTCAAAGGTAATGCGGTAACCCTTGATGTCATCCAGCACCAGCACGTTGAAATCCTTCACTTGCCCATTCGAGCACGTCACCACCGGCTCGATCCCCGCGCCTTCCGGCAAGCGGTCCAGACCGCCACCGGTGAAGTCCACGGCAAACCGTCGAGCCCAAACCTCCGGGTAATGCTCGCCGGGGGCCCAGCCTTCGATGAAGCCGCCCATGCCCGAACGCGTGGCGTTGACCCGCGCCAACGGCGTGCCGACCGGAGGCAGTGCGCTCCAGTACAGCTTGTAGCCGTAGTTCAGGGAGTCGCCGGCCGCGACCGGTTTTTTCGGGGTCCAGAACGCGACGATGTTATCCAGGGTTTCGCCGGTCGTAGGAATTTCCAACAGATCGATAGAGCCTTCGCCCCACGCGGTCGTAGGTTCTACCCACAGGCTCGGACGCTTGCTGTACCAGTCGACCGTGTCTTGATAGCTGTCGAACTCATGATCGGTCTGCACCAGGCCGAAACCTTTGGGGTCGGTGTCGGCGAAGGCATTGAATTGCAGGGTGGCCGGGTTGTTCAGCGGGCGGCAGATCCACTCGCCGTTGCCGCGCCACATGGCCAGGCGATCAGAGTCGTGGATTTGCGGGTGAATCGTGTCGCACATGCGCCGTTCGTGGGTGCCGCAGCTGAACATGCTGGTCATTGGCGCAATGCCCAGTTGTTCGATGGCGGTACGCGCGTTGATGTGCGCATCGATGGCCATGACGACCTGGCTGGCCTGACAGTCGATGTCGAAACGGTAAGCGCCGGTGGCGCTCGGTGAATCCAGCAGGGCGTAGACCACGAACCGGGTACTGTCCTTGTCCGGGGTCTCGAACCAGAACTTGGTGAAGTCCGGGAATTCTTCACGCTTCTTGGCATAGGTATCGATCGCCAGGCCGCGTGCCGACAGACCGTACTGGCCTGAGGCATCGACTGCACGGAAATAGCTGGCGCCGAGGAAGGACAGCACGTCGTGCTGGTCCAGCTCCGGGGCCTTGAACAGCTTGAACCCGGAAAACCCCAAATCACCCGTGAGCTGTTTGGTGTCGACCGTGGTTTTTTCATAGTTGAACAGGGAAGGGCGGAAATGCACCTCTCGCGCCTGACGCGTCTTGGGATCGACGCTGTACATGCGCACCGGTTGTTTGAAACCCATGCCCACGTGGAAGAACTGCACATCCAGCTGACCATTGAGGTCATTCCACAGCGAGTGGTTGCCGTCGTAGCGGATCGCGTTGAAGTTCTGCGGCGTCATGGTCGCCAGGGTCGGCGGCAACACCTGCTTGGTGTCCTGATAGCGATTACCGGCAAGCTGCTTGGCCTGGATTTTCAGCGCTTCGAAGTCGAATGCCTGAGCCTCGCCATCCGCCGCGCCGGTACCGGCCCAGGCCCGGGTAGCCAACAGGCCAGACGCTGATAAACCGGTGTAGGCAGCGATGGCCATGGATGCTTTGAGCAAATTCCTGCGGTGCATAAGTTCAACCTGTCGTGAACAATCCCGCGCCGTTCCTGGCACGTGCTGGATCAAAAATAGAGGTTCGGACATGCCTTCGGCCAAACGCAACGGACATTAAACAGATAACAAATAGCTTAAACCGTTCGGTTGTGTAGAAAAAATGATTGGTGGCACTTTGGCTTCGCGGCAATGAAACAAGAAATGTCGGTTAAGTTTTCTGACAGTACTTTCTGATTTTTAGGGCGTTTCTGCTTTTTTCGACTAATTACTCTAAAAATCGCTTTTCACCGCCGTGATAGTTCCTATTCTGTGTTCATGACCGACCTCTGCCCTTCAGGCCGGCGACTACAAAAAGGAGAGGGCGATGCGGTTTTTGAAGTTTTCTCGGGCTTATAGAAGGACATCGTCCATGACGAAAGTACAAGGCATCACCCAGTTGCTGGGCATCCTTCCTTGCCTGACCACAGCGCGCCGAAGGCGTCGGGTCAGTTCGGACGAGATGAAGTTGTTGGAGCGCTATCGGGAACTGTCGGAAAGCGACCAGATTGCGATGCGGTATCTGGTGGATGCGATGAGGAGTGTTTCGCGGTTTTGACCGAGGATGGTTACCGTGAAAGCCATTTGGCTTTTACGGTGGCCAGTCGGGTCAGCTTGCCGGCATCGGCGTCGATGATGCCTTCGTGGATTGCTTGGCGACGAGCCGTGATATTTTTTTGCTCGACGGTTTGTTGCAGATACTTTTCTGAAAAGGCGCTATCACTTGGAATCACTTCAGTGACGCTTTGGCTGGTGATATGCGGTTTGCTCATGGCTGCGGATTGCTCTTGCGGGAGATTGAACAGGTGTATTCAAACCAAAGGGGCGGACTGTGAAGTCTGCCCCTTTTTCATTTTTTCATCCCGCCTTCAACTGCAAGTGCCCATGATCTTGAACGGCCGTTGTGCCTGCATCAGATCAGGCATGTCACGCCACTTGATCCATGCCTGATGCTGCCAATGCAACAGCGGCACCGAGATGCCTGCCCACTGCAATGAACTCAGGTTTGGAATGTTATCCACAGATGTCGCTTTCGACTCACGCAGCGTAGGTATGACTTCGTTGCTCAGCCACTGGCGCAGGTTTCGGTTTTCCGGGACGAAATGGTGCACCAGAAGGGCATACATCCCTGATTCGCTGACCATCAGTGATTCGACCGTTTTGCCGTTTTTGAGCAGCCACACATATCGACGTTGATCGGGATCGAGTTTCAGGGTGAGGCGTTGGTCCATCGGGCGGCCCATCAAGCGACCGAGATCCTGGACGCAGAACCAGGCTTGGTTGTCCTGCATGAAAGCATGGAGGAAGCGGTTGTGGCGGGTGAAGACGGTAGGGGTGAAATGCGGATGGATTTCAGACGGATTTGGTGTGTGCGTAAGCATTTTTCGACTCCATGTTGAAAAAGGAGCCGCCACTAATCCTTCGACAGATTTGGGTGGCGGACCATGTGGCGTTCGAAGTCGGAACATTCTCGATCAACACGGAAGCCGAGAGGCCCGCGCCACACGGCCCACCATAAAGCGAAGCTGAAAGGCAAAATTGCCCCAGTTCATATGGGGGCGCGGATGCGCCATGTTGATTGTGATCCGGCTTCGACCCCGGGTCGCTGATTTGGCAGCGACGAGGTAAAGCCTATCGTTCAGGCGCTCGCGGCGCCAAGTCTACCTTGGCGCCGCGTGCTGTAGGAATCGATGTCTATGCCCGAAGGTTCGATCTGTAGGAATTGCCTGTTTTTGCATGAGAGTCAGCGCCACGCGGCGTTTGACTGGAATCTCTGTTTTTCATTGCCTATGGTCAAAAAGCGCCAAGGAAATTTCGGTGCTTAACGGACAGGCCTAAAAATGGAGAATGCCTTGAAAGTATCCCTAAAACAGATAAGCGGCCCTTGGGACCAAGGATGGGTGCTGGACAAGCACATGATAAGTAGTACCTTTCTAGGGGATGATGAGCACGGAAACCCACGCTTTGATAATCTCCGTACAGAGGTAGGACAAGCGACCTACCAGCTCAAATACCAGAAGGATTGGAGTCAGGTGAGCCCTCTTGCTCAAGCTGTAGCGACGAATGTTTTACCTAAACTTGCTCAAGTAGGGTTCGTAATTCCTATGCCGGCCTCGAATATACGTGCACGACAGCCAGTTACTGAGGTTGCCGTAGAGTTAGGACGAATAATAGGAAAGCCTGTATTTTCGGATTTGCTTCGAAAGGCTACCACCGGGCAATCGCTTAAAGATTTGCATTCTAAAGCTGAAAAAGTTGCCGCTATAGGCGCTAGCTTCAGTGTGAATGATGAAATTACCAATACAGGCTGTTGGAATGTTTTGGTCGTTGATGATTTATTTGACAGTGGGGCGTCAATGGATGCCGCCTGTGCTGTTTTACGTAGATATCCCAAAGTGGGGAAAATCTACGTCGCGGCGTTAACTTGGAAGTGAGATAGATGACAACTGTATTTATTGCGGGCTCTATTAATATCAAACACCTTGATCCGAAGGTTAAAGAGCGTATCAATAATATCGTTGATTCAGAGTTTGACGTCGTGGTTGGCGACGCAGGCGGAGCCGATACATCTATACAAGAGTATTTATTGAGCCTGGCTCGATCTAAAACTACTATTTATTGCAGTGGCGTGACCCCTCGGAACAATCTTGGAGAATGGCCGGCTAGAACGGTAGAAACCAAACATTCCAAAGGGTCGAGAGCATTTTTCACCGCGAAAGATGTTGTTATGGCTGATGCCGCCGATTACGGCTTGATGATTTGGGATGCTAAAAGCACCGGAACACTGAGTAACGTGATTGAACTGTTGGCTCGAAAGAAGAAGTCGCTCGTTTTTGTTAATAAAGAAAAAGCCTTCAAGGTGGTTGGGAATGTGAGTCAGCTTGAGGAGCTTGTTGCGTTTATGTCGGATCACGCTAAACAAAAAGCAGATGAAAAAATCAAGCTTTTCGATCGCATATCTTTGCTGAAGCACGATCAAGCAGAACTGTTGCTTTGATGGTTTTTCTTTTCAGTCAATAGCTGTCATTAATTCCCCTTTCTCTAGGACTGTGAGAAAGGGGAATATTTCAGCGCTGGCACCAGTAATGGTACCCGGGTCAACAAACCTTACCGACTAACCTTCCAAGCATCCCCCGCAGGCGCAGTCCCATGGTCATACGGCTTGGCAAGCCACATATAAACCAGCCCCAACCCAATCACGATCGCAGTACTCAACACCATCGCGTAGTTGATGTACCACGCCGCATCCGGCGTGCGCGGCCAGGCCATGTTGATGATTGCGCCGATGCCATAGACCAGCGCGCCGATGTTCACCGCCCAGCCCCAGGCGCCGAGGGTGAATTTGCCGCTCGGTTTCCAGCCTTTCATGCGCGCATACAACGCGGCGAGCACGATCATCTGGAACGCCAGGTAGATACCAATCGCCGCAAAGCTGACGATGGTTGCCACTGCATCCTGCAGGAAGAAGCCCAGCACAATGATCAGCGCCGGCAGGACGCCGGACACGAACAGTGCCGCAACCGGAACCTGAGTCGTAGGGGAAATCTTCTTCAGCAGTGAGCTGCCGATGACCATTTCATCCCGAGCGTAGGAATACAGCAGACGACTCGCCGCCGCTTGCAGGCTGATGACGCAGGAGATGAAGGAAATCATGACCACGCCCATCACCACTTTCGAGCCGACCGGGCCGAAGGCGTTGTTGAGGATGGTGGTGACCGGGTCCTTGTCGGTGCCATTGATGACGGCTTGCATGTCTGGCACGGCGAGGATCAGCGCCAGGCAGGCGAACATCGCCGCGATGCCGCCGATGTAGATGGTCATGCGCATGGCCACCGGGATCTGTTTGCTCGGGTTCGGGGTTTCTTCGGCCACATCGCCGCAGGCTTCGAAGCCGTAGTACAGGAACATCCCCGCCAGCGAGGCGGTAAGGAACGCCGGCAGATACGAACCATCAATGCTGATATCGAAGGTGTTGAACAACACACTGATCGATTGATGACGCTCGAAGATCAGCAGGTAAACACCGACGATCACCGCACCGACCAGTTCGCAGAGGAAGCCGAACATGGCGATCCGCGCCAGCACTTTGGTGCCGCTGAGGTTGACCAGGGTGGCGAACAACGTCAGGAACAGTGCGATGACGATGTTGGTGTTGTTGCTCGGTTCAAAACCCATCATGGCGGCCAGGTACGGACCAGCGCCCACCGCAACGGCAGCGATGGTCACACACAGGGCGATGGAGTAGATCCAGCCGACCATCCACGCCCAGCGCTTGCCCACCAAACGACGAGCCCACGGGTACACACCGCCGGAAATCGGGAACTGCGAGACCACTTCACCGAAGATCAGGCACACCAGCAACTGGCCGCATCCGACCAGCAAATAAGCCCAGAACATCGGTGGCCCACCGGCGGCGAGGCACAGGCCGAACAGGGTATAAACCCCTACGACCGGAGATAGATAAGTGAAGCCCAGGGCGAAGTTTTCCCACAGGCTCATGCTGCGATTGAAGTTCGAGGTGTAGCCCAGCTTGCGCAGTTGCTCGGCGTCGCTGTCAGCGACGGGTACAGCGAGTTCGGGTGTTGAATCCATGGTGTTAGCTCCGGAAAATCGGCAGATTTCGGATGTCCGAAACCGTGGCAGGGCCATGACGACGCTGCCCGGATCGGTGGTTATTGTTTTGGCTTCTTTGGGGTGGAACCTGGTGGTGCTGGGTGCCGGTTTCTTCCTTGAAGTTGCGGTGAGGCCATCGCGAGCAGGCTCACTCCTACAGGGATTGCGGAGAACCTGCTCGCGATGCTTTTAGTGCTTGAACATCACATGCCGAACGACGGTGTAGTCCTCCAGCCCGTACATGGACATGTCCTTGCCATAACCGGACAGTTTCTGACCGCCGTGAGGCATTTCGCTGACCAGCATGAAGTGTGTATTCACCCAGGTGCAGCCGTACTGCAAGCGTGCGGACAAGCGATGCGCACGACCGACGTCCGAGGTCCAGACCGACGACGCCAGGCCGTAGTTCGAATCGTTGGCCCAGCCCAGCACCTGTGCTTCATCGGTGAATTTGGTCACCGACACCACCGGCCCGAACACTTCACGACGGACGATTTCGTCGTCCTGTTGCGCGTCGGCCAACACCGTTGGTTCGAAGAAGAAGCCATTGCCTTCAACAGCCTTGCCGCCGGTGATCAATCGGATATGCGGCTGAGCCAAAGCGCGCTCGACAAACCCGGCCACGCGGTCGCGATGTTGGGCGGTGATCAACGGGCCCAGTTCGGTCGACGGATCATCCTGCACACCGTACTTGATGCTGCTGACCGCCTCGCCGAGCTTCTCGACGAACCTGTCATAGATGCCTTCCTGCGCGTAGATGCGGCAGGCGGCGGTGCAATCCTGGCCGGCGTTGTAGAAGCCGAAGGTGCGGATGCCTTCCACGGCGGCGTCGATGTCGGCGTCGTCGAAGATGATCACCGGGGCCTTGCCGCCCAGTTCCATGTGCATGCGTTTGACGCTGTCGGCGGTGCTGGAAATGATGTTCGAGCCGGTGGCGATCGAACCGGTCAACGAGACCATGCGCACTTTTGGGTGTGTGACCAGTGGACTGCCGACCGTAGGACCACGACCGAATACCAGGTTAAGCACACCGGCCGGGAAAATCTCCGACGCCAATTCCGCCAGACGCAGCGCGGTCAGCGGGGTTTGTTCCGACGGCTTGAGCACCACGGTATTACCCGCCGCGAGGGCCGGGGCGATTTTCCAGGCGACCATCATCAGCGGGTAGTTCCACGGTGCGATGGAGGCGATCACGCCGACCGGGTCGCGGCGGATCATCGAGGTGTGGCCGTGCAGGTATTCACCGCCCGCCGAACCGCTCATGCAACGGCTGGCGCCGGCGAAGAAACGGAACACGTCGGCAATCGCCGGGATTTCGTCGTTCAGTGCAGCACTGTAGGGCTTGCCGCAGTTGTCCGACTCCAGTTTGGCCAGCTCTTCGCCGTGAACTTCGATGGCGTCGGCGAGTTTGAGCAGCAGCAGCGAACGTTCTTTCGGCGTGGTTTGCGACCAGCTTTCGAAGGCGCTGTCGGCGGCCCGCACGGCGGCATCGACCTGAGCTTCGCTGGCTTCGTTGATTTCCACCAACACACGACCGAGGGCCGGGTTGAACACCGGTTGGGCGGGGCCTTCGCCGTCGATCAGTTGGCCATTGATCAAGAGTTTGGTTTGCATGGCTTTGTCCTCTTTCTACCGCAAATTCATTATTGGAATTGTCAGGAAAATCACTTGCCGCCACTGCCCGCAACGCTTTCGCCGCCACGGGTCAGGTAATAGGCGCCGAGGATCGGCAACATGGTCACCATCATCACCAGCATCGCGACGACGTTGGTCACCGGCACGTCCCGTGGGCGGCTGAGCTGGTTGAGCAGCCACAGCGGCAGGGTGCGTTCATGGCCGGCGGTGAAGGTGGTGACGATGATTTCGTCGAACGACAGGGCAAACGCCAACATGCCGCCGGCCAGCAATGCCGAGCCTAGGTTCGGCAGGATGATGTAGCGGAAGGTCTGCCAGCCGTCGGCGCCGAGGTCCATCGAAGCCTCGATCAAACTGTGCGAAGTGCGCCGCAAGCGGGCGATGACGTTGTTGTAGACGATCACCACACAGAAGGTCGCGTGACCGACGATGATGGTGAACATCCCTGGCTCGATCCCCAACGTCTTGAAGGTCGCCAGCAAGGCGATACCGGTGATGATCCCCGGCAAGGCAATCGGCAGGATCAGCATCAGCGAAATGCCTTGCTTGCCGAAGAAATCCCGGCGGTACAACGCCGCTGACGCAAGCGTGCCGAGGATCAGCGCAATCAACGTCGCGACGGAGGCGATTTGCAGCGACAGCTTGATCGCTTCCAGTACGTCCGGCCGGGAGAACGCCACGCCGATCCACTTCAGGGTGAAGCCCTTGGGCGGAAAGCTGAACGCTGCGTCTTCGGTGTTGAAGGCGTACAGGAAGATGATCAGGATCGGAAAGTGCAGAAACACCAACCCGCCCCAGGCTGCGATGCGCAGGCCGAGCGAAGCTTTCTCCCCGTGCGTTTCCGGCGCTGGTTTTTTTGCATCAGAGCGCATCGAAGGCCCCCAGTCGTTTCACGATAGTCAGGTAAATGGCGATCAACACAATCGGCACCAACGTGAAGGCCGCGGCCATTGGCATGTTGCCGATCGCGCCTTGTTGGGCGTACACCATGCTGCCGACGAAGTAGCCCGGCGGGCCCACCAGTTGCGGCACGATGAAGTCGCCCAGGGTCAGCGAAAAGGTGAAGATCGAACCGGCCGCGATGCCCGGAATCGACAGCGGCAAAGTCACTTGCATGAAGGTCTGGCGAGGCTTGGCGCCGAGGTCGGCCGAGGCTTGCAGCAAGGACGGTGGCAGACGTTCCAGCGAGGCCTGGATCGGCAGGATCATGAACGGCAGCCAGATGTAGACGAACACCATGAAGCGCCCCAAGTGCGAGGTCGACAAGGTGCTGCCGCCGACGCCTGGAATGCCCAGAATGAACTGCAAAACCGGCTCAAGATTCAGGTGTTGAACGAACCACTGTGCCACGCCGCCCTTGGCCAGCAGCAAGGTCCAGGCATACGCCTTGACGATGTAACTGGCCCACATCGGCATCATCACCGCGATGTAGAAAAACGCCTTGGTTTTGCCGGTGGTGTAGCGCGCCATGTAATAGGCAATCGGGAACGCGACGATGGCGCTCGCGATCGACACGACGATGGCCATGCTTAAGGTGCGCAGGATGATGTCGAAGTTCGACGGCTGGAACAGGGCTGCAAAGTTCGCCAGGGTCAGGTCGGGCGTGACCGCCATGGTGAAGTCATCAAAGGTGTAGAAGCCTTGCCACAGCAGAACCAGCAGCGAGCCGAGGTAGATCGCGCCGAACCACAGCAGCGGCGGTACCAGCAGCATCGACAGGTACAGGTTCGGCCGGCGATACAGCAGGTTGGAAAACCTGCGCAACGGCGAGCCGCCGGTCGGGGTTTGAGGGAGAGCCACGCTGTTCATCTCACACCCCGCCGACAACGGTGTCGTGCAGCGGGATCATCGCTTCCCGTGCCCAGCGTGCGCTTATGCGTTGCCCGGTCTGATGTTGCGTGCTGACGTCCAGCCACTGCACGTTGGCCTGGCTGATGTTCAGGGTCTGGCCGTTTTCCAGTTTCAGTTCATAGCGTGTGGCGCTGCCCTGGTACTGAATGTCGTGGAGCAAACCGCTGACTTCAATTTCATGGCTGGCCAGCGGCCCTTCAGCGAAACGCACGTGTTCCGGGCGAATCGAAAACGGTTGTGGATTGCCGCTCAATTGTTTCGCCAGATCGCCGCGAATTACGTTGGAGGTGCCGACGAATTCGGCGACAAAGGTTGTAGCCGGTTTCATGTAGAGGTTGCGCGGGGTATCGACCTGCTCGATGCGCCCCTTGTTGAACACCGCCACGCGATCCGACATCGACAGCGCTTCGGTCTGGTCGTGGGTGACGAAGATGAAGGTGATGCCGAGCTGGCGTTGCAGCTTTTTCAGTTCACCCTGCATTTGCTCGCGCAGCTTCAAGTCGAGCGCGCCCAAGGGTTCATCGAGCAGCAGCACGCGCGGGCGATTGACCAGGGCGCGGGCCAGGGCCACACGCTGGCGCTGGCCGCCGGACAGCTGCACCGGTTTGCGCTCGCCGTAGCCGCCGAGGGCGACCATGTCGAGGGCTTCTTCGGCGCGTTTTTGGCGTTCGGTTTTACCGACGCCTTTGACTTTCAAACCGTAGGCGACGTTGTCGAGTACGTTCATGTGCGGGAACAGCGCGTAATCCTGGAACACGGTGTTCACGTCACGCTGATACGGCGGCAGCCCGGCGGCTTCTTCGCCGTGAATACGGATAGAGCCTGCACTCGGTTGTTCGAAACCGGCGATCAGGCGCAGACAGGTGGTTTTGCCCGAGCCTGAAGGGCCCAGCATGGAAAAGAACTCGCCGTCCTGGATATCGATGGAAACCCGGTCAACGGCCTTCACTTCGCCGAACTGACGGGAAACGTTGGTGAACTGGACTGCAAGCGTCATGGTGCGGTGCTCCAAAAAGGCGAAGGTCGTCACGGCGGCCCTGCCTGGACTTCTGAAAAATCTGAATCGTTGCGGTGTCGCGGTCGAATGAGCGCGGTCCGCTTTTAGCGCCCTCTCCCTCCGGGAGAGGGCGGGGGGTGAGGGCTGCGGTGTCGGTCATTCCCAATAGTCGAGGCGGAGTCAAAAACCACCCCTCACCCCAGCCCTCTCCCCATGGGGGAGAGGGGGGAAAGGGAGCTGACCGTGTCGCTCTTAAGAGCTCAGCGACCACCCATGATCGCGATGTAGTCCTGGGTCCAGCGGCTGTACGGCACGAACTTGCCGCCTTCAGCCTGCGGGGTTTTCCAGAAGGCCAGGTTGTCGAATTGGTCGTAACCGTTGGTTTTGCAGCCCTCGGCGCCTAGCAATTCACTCTCCTTGCAGCCCGCCGGAACCGCCGGCAACGAACCGAACCACGCCGCCAGGTCACCCTGGACTTTCGGTTGCAGCGACCAGTCCATCCACTTGTAGGCGCAGTTCGGGTGCTTGGCTTCGGCGTGCAACATTGTGGTGTCGGCCCAACCTGTTGCACCTTCTTTTGGAATGACCGAGGCAACCGGCTGCTTGTCCGCCACCAGGCCGTTGACCATGTAACCCCACGTGCTGGACGCCGCCACGCCTTCGTTCTTGACGTCACTCATCTGGACCGTTGCGTCATGCCAGTAGCGGTGGATCAAGGGCTGTTGCTTGCGAAGCAGTTCCAGCGCCGCTTTGTATTGCGCTTCGTTGAGCTGGTACGGGTCTTTGATGCCCAGTTCCGGCTGTTTCGATTTGAGATAAAGCGCCGCATCGGCGATATAGATCGGGCCGTCGTAGGCCTGGACCCGACCCTTGTTGGACTTGCCGTCCGGCAGGGTCTGCTCTTCGAACACCACGCTCCAGCTGTCCGGCGCTGTTTTGAAGATATTGGTGTTGTACATCAACACGTTCGGGCCCCATTGGTACGGGGTGCCGTAGGTTTGCTTGTTGACGACGTACCACTGGCCGTCCTTGAGGCGAGGGTCAATGTTCTTCCAGTTCGGGATCAACGCCGTATTGATCGGCTGCACACGCTTGCCGGCGATCAACCGCAGGGAGGCATCGCCGGATGCAGTCACCAGGTCATAACCACCCTTGGACATCAGGCTGACCATCTCATCGGAAGTGGCGGCAGTCTTGACGTTGATCTTGCAGCCGGTTTCCTTTTCGAAGCCGGTGACCCAGTCGTAGGCCTTGTCGCTTTCGCCACGTTCGATGTAGCCAGGCCAGGCCACAATATCCAGCTGACCTTCGCCGGCACCGACGGCTTTCAGCGGTTCGGCAGCCTGGATACTGGCACTGGCCAGCAGCGCGGTGGTAATTGCACTGAGCAGTGCGGTCTTGTGCACGAACATGGGGTTTCCCTCTTCTTTAATTATGGTCGGGGCAGTTTTGAACGTGGTGAAGCAGGCCGTTAGCGGCTTGTTATAAGCGTAGTCAGAGATGCTGGCCGTGGCGGGCCATGATGTGCCGCACCACGCTGTAGTCCTGGAGCGAATCGCTGGATAAGTCTTTGCCGTAGCCCGAACGCTTCAGGCCGCCGTGGGGCATTTCGCTGACCAGCATGAAATGGCTGTTGATCCAGGTGCAGCCGTACTGCAAGCGCGCCGCGACCTGCATCGCCTTGTCCAGGTTCTGGGTCCAGACCGAGGAGGCGAGGCCGTATTCCGAGTCGTTGGCCCAGTCCACGGCTTGTTCGAGCTGATCGAAACGGGTCACGGTGACCACCGGCCCGAACACTTCGCGCTGGACAATCTCATCGGTCTGCTTGCAGCCGGCCAGCAACGTCGGCTGGTAATAGAAGCCGGCACCGGAATGCACGGCCGCGCCGGTCACCCGTTCGATGTGCGGCTGGCCGAGGGCGCGCTCGACGAAACTGGCCACGCGATCGCGCTGGCGGGTGCTGATCAGCGGGCCGATCTCGTTGTCGGCGTCGCGTTTGCCGGCGAAGCGCAGGCTGCTGACCGCCGCGCCGAGCTCGGCCACCAAGCGATCATGAATCCCGGCCTGTGCATAAATTCGGCACGCTGCGGTGCAATCCTGGCCGGCGTTGTAATAACCGTAAGTGCGCACGCCTTCGACCACGGCTTGAATGTCCGCATCGTTGCAGACTATCACCGGGGCCTTGCCGCCGAGTTCGAGGTGAGTGCGTTTCAGGGTTTTTGCTGCGGCTTGCAGGATTTTTTGCCCGGTGACGATATCGCCGGTCAGCGACACCATGCGCACTTTAGGATGACTGACCAAGTGACTGCCGACACCTTCACCGCCGCCGCAAATGATGTTGATCACACCGCGCGGCAGGATCTCGGCCAGCGCTGGGGCCAGGGCCAGAATCGACAGAGGCGTGTGTTCGGAGGGTTTGAACACCAGCGTATTGCCGGCGGCCAGGGCCGGGGCGATTTTCCACGCAGCCATCATGATCGGGTAGTTCCACGGCGCAATCGACGCCACCACACCAATCGGATCGCGGCGGACCATGCTGGTATAGCCCGGCAGGTATTCGCCACTGAGCTGGCCGGTCTGGCAACGCACGGCGCCAGCGAAGAAGCGGAACACATCAACCGTCGCGCTCAAGTCATCCTGACGCGCCAGGTGCAACGGCTTGCCGCAGTTCAGGGATTCGAGACGGGCGAGGAGGTCGGCGTGTTTTTCGATGGTGTTGGCAATGTCCAACAGCAGGTTCGAGCGTTGTTGCGGCGTGGTCCGCGACCAACCGGCAAAGGCGCGGTGGGCGGCGAGAATGGCGGCTTCGACCTGCTCGGTGCTCGCTTCGGCAATGTGCGTCAGCACTTCTCCGGTGGCCGGGTTGAGGATCGGTTCGACAAACCCCTGGCCCGCGACCAATTCGCCATCGATCAACAACGCGGTGAACAACGGGGTCTGCGCGCCAGCCATTTTTCGGGTTCTCTTTTCTTGTGTGGCCATGCTGCTCCCTGTGACTGGGGCCCGGCCGTCTTATAGATGTAGCAAGACTAGTGCTCAGGCCCGAGGTCGACAAATTCTAAATACTGAAGGTGGCGTTCGATTAAATAGATGGCTTGCGCCCGCCGTGGGGTTGCTCGCGGGCGACGGTCAGGAACGGGTCCACCAACGCGGGGCGCGCGGTGCCACGACGCCAGGCCAGGCCGACGTCGAGGGTCTGGCTCAAGTCCGCGATCGGGCGCGCTTCGATGATGTCGCCCTCCAGTGACCACGGGCGGTAGGTCATGTCGGGCTGGATCGACACGCCCAATCCCGCGGCTACCAGGCTTCGCACCGCTTCCGTCGACGCCGTTCTCAAGGTGATGCGCGGTTGTAGGGAGGCCGCTGTCCACATGCGCTGGGCGTTGCGGTCCATTTCATCGACGTTCAGCTGAATCAGCGGCTCTCGGGCCACGTCGGCGAGGTTGATGCTGTCGTGTTCCAGCAGCGGATGCTGGGCCGGCAGCCATAACCGGTGGGGCGAGTGGGTCAGCACTTCGGTCTGCAAGGCGTGGCGGTCTTCGAGGTTGGAGAGGATCAACACGCCCACATCGATCTCGCCGCTGACCAGCAAATGCTCGATGTAAGGGCGCTCGTCCTCCATCACCCGGATCTCGACATTGGGGTAGGCGCGCTGGAAACGGGTGAGTAGATCCGCAAGGTAGTAACCGGCCACCAGGCTGGTCACGCCGATGATCAACTGCCCGGCGACTTGATCGGTGCTCTGTTGCAGGCTGCGTTTGGCGTTGTCCACCGTCGCCAGAATCAGGTGCGCCTGGCGTAGGAATTGGTGGCCCTGGTGGGTCAGCGTCATGCCCTTGGCGTGACGGTTGAACAGGCCGACGCCGATTTCCTGCTCCAGTTGCTGGATGGCCAGGGTCAGGGTGGACTGAGAAATGAACGCGGTTTGCGCGGCGGCGGAGATCGAGCCGGTCTCGGCCACGGCGATGAAGTGACGGATCTGACGCAGGGTCATCATGGAGAAAGTACCCGGTGGGCGGTTTTTATAGATTTGCTTGAGTGTATATCCATTTTTCTGAAGGGCCGTGGTCAGCTGAACGGCGCTGCGCAACATCTCGAAGCACTCTCGCCCCCGAATGCCGGGCACTTTCGATCTAGGCTGGTGGCCTTATTGATCCGGTTAACCCCTTTTTTGGAGGCGGCAAATGAACACGCGTGGATTGCTCGATCAGCTACTCAAGTCCGGTCAGGATATGTTGCAGAACAAGGCCGGCGGCTCACAAAACAAGGCTTCTGGCGGTGGCCTGGGCGGATTGTTCGGCGGCAGCGGCGGTTCGGGCGGCCTCGGCAGTTTGCTTTCGGGCGCAGGCGGCGGGGCGTTGGCGGCGGGTGCCATGGGCCTGTTGCTCGGCAGCAAAAAGGCCCGCAATGTCGGCGGCAAAGTCGCTATCTACGGCGGCCTCGCAGCGCTCGGCGTCATTGCCTACAAGGCCTACGGTAATTGGCAGGCCCAGCAGGGCTTCGCGCCGAAGTCTGAACCACAAACCCTTGATCGTTTGCCGGCAGAGCAAGTCGAGCTGCACAGCCAGGCGATTCTCAAAGCGCTAGTGGCCGCCGCTAAAGCTGATGGCCATGTCGATGAACGCGAACGTGCGCTGATCGAGGGCGAATTCACCAAACTCGACAACGATCAGGAATTGCAGCACTGGCTGCACGCCGAACTCAGCAAGCCGCTCGACCCAACAGAAGTCGCCCGCGCTGCCAGCACGCCGGAAATGGCTGCCGAGATGTACATCGCCAGTGTGATGCTGGTGGATGAGGAGAGCTTCATGGAGAAGTCCTACCTCGATGAACTGGCGCGTCAGCTCAAGCTTGAGCCTGGGTTGAAGGCTGAGCTGGAAAAGCAGGTTCGCCAGGCTTCTATCTAAGCGTTGTTAAAAAAAAACGCGTTCCGCGAGGGCTCTGGATAACCTCGATCCATCGGAGTCGGTGTTTAGCCAGTTAAACCGCGTCATCGTTCTTCGCGAGCAGGCTCGCTCCCACACAGATCGTGTCCGTTTGGACAATTTGGTCAAGTGTGGGAGCGAGCCTGCTCGCGATGGCATTTTCAGCAGCGCCACAGATTTCATTGCCATTCCACGGCCCGTTTCTTCCGATTCACCCCTCGCAACAGTCTTATAAATGAAACACCACCCTCAGCTATACTCCGCAGCATTTGAAATGCCTCCCGAGGACTGACTGTGAAGAACTGGACGTTGCGCCAACGCATCTTGGCGAGCTTTGCGGTGATTATCGCGATCATGTTGCTGATGGTCGTCGTGTCGTATTCCCGGCTGTTGAAGATCGAAGCCAGCGAAGCCAGCGTCCGTGAAGACGCGCTGCCCGGGTTGTATTACAGCTCGATGATACGCAGTGCCTGGGTCGACACTTACCTGCGAACCCAGGAAATGCTGGGCTTTAAGGAGGGGCAGGGCTTCAGCGCTGAAGAGGCTGAAAACTTCAAAAACTTCGCGGTGCGTCTGCAAGAGCAGATGAGTAACTACCAAACCACGATCACCACGGATGAAGACAAGGTCGAGTTCGCCGTTTTTGAAAAGCTCCATGACGATTACAACAAGGTTCTGGCTGCCGTGGTCGATTTGCATAAGCGCAATCAGGAAGCTGAAGCCATCAAGATGTTCAACGAGCAACTGACCCCGGCCTGGACCGCAGGTCGCGTGAAGCTCAATGACATCATTCGCGAAAACAAAGCGGTGGCCGACCAGGAAATCGCGAACATCGATGACTCCGTGGACACCGCGAAAGTCATTATGGGCATTTCCCTGCTGGTCGCGGTGCTGGCCGCCGGCCTCTGCGGGCTGCTGTTGATGCGCGCGATCATGGCGCCGATGAACCGCATTGTGCAGATCCTCGAAATAATGCGCACCGGTGATCTCAGCAACCGCTTGAACCTGGCGCGCAAGGACGAATTCGGCGCCGTGGAAACCGGCTTCAACGACATGATGACCGAGCTGACGTCCCTGGTGTCCCAGGCCCAGCGCTCCTCGGTGCAGGTCACCACCTCGGTGACCGAGATCGCTGCCACCTCCAAGCAACAGCAAGCGACCGCCACCGAAACCGCTGCCACCACCACCGAAATCGGCGCAACGTCCCGTGAGATTGCGGCCACTTCGCGGGATCTGGTGCGCACGATGATTGAAGTCTCCACCGCCGCCGATCAGGCCTCGGTGCTCGCCGGTTCCGGGCAGCAAGGCCTGGCGCGGATGGAAGAGACCATGCACTCGGTGATGGGCGCGGCCGATCTGGTCAACGCCAAACTGGCGATCCTCAATGAGAAGGCCGGCAACATCAATCAGGTGGTGGTGACCATCGTCAAGGTCGCCGACCAGACCAATCTCTTGTCCCTCAACGCCGCCATCGAAGCCGAAAAGGCCGGTGAATACGGCCGCGGTTTTGCCGTGGTCGCTACCGAAGTGCGGCGTCTGGCGGACCAGACCGCCGTCGCCACGTACGACATCGAGCAGATGGTGCGCGAGATCCAGTCGGCGGTGTCGGCCGGGGTGATGGGCATGGACAAGTTCTCTGAAGAAGTGCGCCGCGGCATGTCCGAAGTGCAGCAAATCGGCGAGCAGCTGTCGCAGATCATCCATCAGGTCCAGGCACTGGCACCGCGAGTGCTGATGGTCAACGAAGGCATGCAGGCCCAGGCCACGGGCGCGGAGCAGATCAACCATGCGCTGGTGCAGTTGGGCGATGCCAGCAGCCAGACCGTCGAGTCCCTGCGCCAGGCCAGTTTCGCCATCGACGAACTGAGCCAGGTGGCCGTAGGGCTGCGCAGTGGCGTTTCGCGATTCAAAGTCTGATGAGCGAACCCACGGCCAAGCGCACCGCCGTGAAGCCGGCGCTGCAATCATTGTTTCTGGTGTTCCGCATCGGCAGCGAGCGCTATGCCTTGCAGGCTATCGAGGTGGCGGAAGTGCTGCCGCGTCTGCCGTTGAAACCGATTCCTCGCGCGCCGGAATGGGTGGCCGGGGTGTTCGCTTACCGTGGCGCGGTGGTGCCGGTGATCGACCTCAGTGCGCTGACGTTCGGCCAACCGGCCCAGGCTCGCACCAGTACGCGCTTGGTGCTGGTCAATTACCGCCCGGATAAAACCGCTGAGGCGCAATTGCTCGGGCTGATTCTGGAACAAGCCAGCGACACCTTGCGCTGTAACCCGGCGGATTTTCAGCCCTATGGCCTGGACAATCGGCAGGCGCCGTACCTCGGGCCGGTGCGTGAAGATGCCCAGGGTTTGCTGCAATGGGTGCGGGTCGCCGACTTGCTCGACGATCAGGTTCGCGCGCTGCTGTTTCCGTCGCAGCCTCTGGACCTGGCGCTGCTTGAGGAGCGGCCATGAACAGCGATCAGCGGTTTTTCGATTTCCTCAAAGAGCGCATCGGCCTCGACGTGACATCGGTGGGCCCGGCGATCATCGAGCGTGCGGTGCGTCAACGCAGCACGGCATCCAACGCGCTGACGGCGGATGAGTACTGGCACATCTTGCAGGGTTCGCAGGACGAGCAGCAGGCGCTGATCGAAGCGGTGATCGTCCCCGAGACCTGGTTTTTCCGTTACCCGGAATCCTTCGCCACGTTGGCGAAACTGGCCGCCAAACGCCTGAGCGACATCAACAACATGCGCGCCCTTCGGATTCTCAGCCTGCCGTGTTCAACCGGTGAAGAACCGTATTCCATCGCCATGGCGTTGCTTGATGCCGGGCTCCAGCCGCACCAGTTCAAGGTCGAAGGCATGGACGTCAGCCCGTTGTCGGTGGAAAAAGCCCGGCGCGCGCTGTACGGCAAGAATTCGTTCCGTGGCCAGGACATTGCCTTTCGCGACCGGCATTTCACCGCTGAAGGCGAGGAGGGCTATCGCCTCAGCGGGCGAGTGCTCGAACAAGTGCGTTTGCAGGTCGGCAATCTGCTGGATCCGACGTTGCTGGCCAACGAGCCGCCTTATGACTTTGTGTTTTGCCGCAACCTGTTGATCTATTTCGATCAGCCGACCCAGCAGCAAGTGTTCGAAGTGCTCAAGCGTCTGACCCATTTCGACGGCGTGTTGTTTATCGGCCCGGCCGAGGGCAGCTTGCTCGGCCGTTTTGGCATGCGTTCGATCGGCATCCCGCAGTCCTTTGCGTTCAGTCGCCAGAGCGCACCAGAGCCCGCGCCCATTGCGACGTTCGTGCCGACGCCTCTGCCGGTGAGCCAACCGGTGCGCAGCGTGGCACCGCCGCCCGTTCGCAGCCGGCCCTTCGCAACGGTAGCGCCGCTGCCTGCCGTGACGAAAGTCGCCAACCCGGACTCCGCCGCACTGCTGGCGAATATCGCCGCGCTGGCCAACGAAGGCAAAAGTGCCGAGGCCCGCGCCGCGTGCGATAGCTATTTGCGCAGTCATGAACCGGTGGCCCAAGTGTTTTACTGGCTGGGCTTGCTCAGCGATGTCGCCGGCAGAGTCCTTGAGGCCCAGGGTTTTTATCGCAAGGCGTTGTACCTCGACCCGCAACATCCCGACGCGTTGATGCACCTGGCGGCGTTGCTGCAATCCCTGGGCGACACGGCGGGAGCCAGACGATTGCAGGACCGCGCCGCCCGCAGCGAGCGCGCCGCTGACAGTGAGCGTAAACGATGAACGCCGCCGACACCTTTAGTCTCACCCATGAAGATGCCCAGGCCATCGACGACTGTTGGAACCGCATCGGTATCCACGGCGACAAGTCCTGCCCGCTACTGAGCGATCACATTCACTGCCGCAATTGCGCGGTGTATTCGGCCGCGGCGACGCGCTTGCTCGACCGCTACGCGCTGCAGCAGGAGGACCGTGGGCAAGTCACCACGGCGGTCGAGAGCGAGGTCAAAACCCGTTCGCTGCTGATGTTCCGTCTGGGCGAAGAATGGCTGGCACTGGCCACTCGGAGTCTGGTGGAAGTCGCGCCGCTGCAAGCGATTCATTCCCTGCCGCACCAACGCTCCCGGGCCTTGCTCGGCGTGGCGAATGTGCGCGGCGCGTTGGTGGCGTGCCTGTCGCTGGTGGAATTGCTCGGGCTCGACGGTGCCAGCAGCGTGGCGTCTGGTGCGCGGGTCATGCCGCGCATGCTGATCATTGCGGCCCATGGCGGACCGGTGGTGGTACCGGTGGATGAAGTGGACGGGATTCACGCCATCGACGAACGCATCCTCGAGGCGGCGTCCCGCTCCGGCGCTCAGGCCAGCGCCAAATACACCCGTGGCGTGTTGCAATTCAAAGGTCGCAGCCTGCGGTGGCTGGATGAAGAACAGCTGTTGTCCGCCGTGACCCGGAGCCTCACATGACCCCCGAGCAAATGCGCGACGCCTCTTTGCTGGAACTGTTCAGTCTGGAAGCCGAGGCCCAGACGCTGGTGCTGAGTACAGGTCTTCTAGCGCTGGAACGCGATCCGACCCAGCCCGATTACCTCGAGTCGTGCATGCGCGCGGCGCATTCGCTTAAGGGTGCGGCGCGGATTGTCGGCGTCGATGCCGGGGTCGCCGTCGCCCATGTGATGGAAGATTACCTGGTCAGCGCCCAGGAAGGGCGCCTGTACCTGCGGCCCGAATACATTGATGCACTGTTGCAAGGCACTGATCTGCTGATGCGAATTGCGACGCCGGGCAACGCTCCGGCGCCTGCGGATATCGAAGCTTACGTCGTCTTGATGGGACGGCTGCTTGAACACATGGTGGCTACCCCCATCGCGCCGCCGATGGCAGAACTTCAGCTGGAACCGCCGACGCCCAAGGTTGAGCCGCCCATGCCGGCCGCCACCGAAGCCCCCCCGGCAGCGCCCGACGAGCCAGCGCCCCAGACTAGACGCACCATCGACAATGGCGAGCGCGTATTACGCGTCACGGCCGAACGCCTGAACAGCCTGCTGGATCTGTCTAGCAAATCCCTGGTGGAAACCTTGCGGCTCAAACCGCACCTGGCCACCATGCAACGCCTCAAGCGTATGCAGAACAACGGCCTGCGGGCACTGGAAAACCTCAACGTCCACCTCAAGGAACATGCCTTGAGTCTGGAAGCACAGGAAGCCCTCGAAGACGCTCGTCGGCTACTGGCTGAGTCTCAGCAATTGCTGGTGGAAAAGAACGCCGAACTGGATGAATTCGCCTGGCAGGCCAGTCAACGGGCGCAAGTCTTGTACGACACGGCGCTGGCCTGCCGCATGCGGCCGTTTGCCGATGTGTTGACCGGGCAAGTGCGCATGGTCCGCGACCTCGGTCGCAGCCTCGGCAAACAGGTGCGGCTGGAGATCGAGGGCGAGAAAACCCAGGTCGACCGCGACGTGTTGGAGAAACTTGAAGCGCCGCTGACTCACCTGCTGCGCAATGCCGTGGATCACGGCATTGAATCCCCGGAGCAACGGCTATTGGCGGGCAAACGCGCTGAAGGCCTGATCCGTTTGCGCGTCTCTCATCAGGCCGGTCTGTTGGTGCTGGAACTGAGCGATGACGGCAATGGCGTCGATCTGGAAAAGGTCCGCCGCAGCATCATCGAGCGCCAATTGTCCCCGGCCGAAACCGCTGCTCAATTGAGTGAAGAAGAGCTGCTGACCTTCCTGTTTCTACCGGGTTTCAGCTTGCGCGACACGGTCACCGAAGTCTCCGGGCGTGGCGTCGGCCTGGATGCGGTCCAGCACATGGTGCGCCAGGTGCGCGGCGCGGTCGTGCTGGAGCAGGTGGCGGGCGAGGGCAGTCGTTTCCATCTCGAAGTGCCGCTGACCCTGTCGGTGGTGCGCAGTCTGGTGGTGGAAGTCGGTGACGAGGCGTATGCCTTCCCGCTGGCCCACATCGAACGAATGTGCGATCTGGAGCCGGCGGACATTGTCCAGGTCGAAGGCCGTCAGCATTTCTGGCACGAAGGCCGGCATGTCGGGCTGGTCGCGGCCAGTCAGCTATTGCAACGTCCGGCGAGCCAGAACAGTCAGCAAACCCTCAAAGTGGTGGTGATTCGCGAACGCGAGGCGATTTACGGCGTGGCGGTCGAGCGTTTTATCGGCGAGCGGACGTTGGTCGTTTTGCCGCTGGACGAGCGTCTGGGCAAGGTGCAGGACATTTCCGCCGGGGCCTTGCTCGACGATGGTTCGGTGGTGCTGATCGTCGACGTTGAAGACATGCTGCGTTCGGTGGACAAACTGCTCAATACCGGGCGTCTTGAGCGCATTGCCCGTCAGGGCAGCCAGGCGGTTGAATCGGCTCGGAAACGGATTCTGGTGGTCGACGATTCGCTGACCGTGCGTGAGCTGCAGCGCAAGTTGCTACTCAATCGCGGCTACGACGTGGCGGTGGCGGTGGACGGTATGGACGGCTGGAACGCCTTGCGTTCGGAGGATTTCGATCTGCTGATCACCGACATCGATATGCCACGCATGGATGGCATTGAACTGGTGTCTTTATTGCGCCGGGACAGTCGCCTGCAATCCCTTCCGGTTATGGTGGTGTCGTACAAAGATCGTGAAGAGGACCGTCGCCGTGGACTGGACGCTGGAGCCGACTACTATCTAGCCAAAGCCAGTTTTCATGACGACGCCCTGCTTGACGCAGTGGTTGAGCTCATTGGAGGAGCACGTGGATGAAAATAGCGATCGTCAACGACATGGCCATGGCGGTGGAGGCCCTGCGCCGCGCCCTGGCATTTGATCCGGCGCACGAGGTGGTCTGGGTCGCCAGTAATGGGGCCGAGGCGGTGCGGCGTTGCGCTGAAAATACTCCGGATCTGATTCTGATGGACCTGATCATGCCCGTGATGGATGGCGTGGAGGCGACCCGGCGGATCATGGCTGAAACGCCGTGCGCGATTGTCATCGTGACGGTCGACCGCGAGCAGAACGTGCATCGGGTGTTTGAGGCCATGGGCCACGGAGCGCTGGATGTGGTCGATACGCCGGCCATCGGTGCCGGCAATGCCCAAGAGGCAGCGGCCCCGTTACTGCGCAAGATCATGAACATCGGCTGGCTGATCGGTGACCGGGGCAATCGGGAGCGAGCCGCCCCGAGCCCGCTGCGCAATTCGGCTTCGCGCCAGCGCCTGATCGCCATTGGCTCATCCGCCGGTGGGCCGGCCGCGCTGGAAGTATTGCTCAAGGGGTTGCCGCTGGATTTTTCGGCCGCCATCGTGCTGGTGCAGCATGTTGACCAGGTGTTCGCCGCCGGCATGGCCGAATGGCTCAGCAGTTCCAGCGGCCTGAACGTGCGCCTGGCCCAGGAAGGTGAGCCTCCGCAGGCCGGCGCGGTGTTGCTGGCGGGCACCAATCACCATATTCGCTTGTTGAAAAACGGCACGCTGGCCTACACCGCCGAACCGGTCAACGAGATCTACCGGCCCTCGATCGATGTGTTCTTCGAGAGCGTGGCCAATTACTGGAACGGCGATGCCGTGGGTGTTTTGCTCACCGGCATGGGACGCGATGGCGCTCAGGGGCTTAAACTCATGCGCCAACAGGGCTACCTGACCATCGCTCAGGATCAGAACAGCAGCGCGGTGTACGGAATGCCGAAGGCGGCAGCGGCCATCGACGCCGCTGTGGAGATTCGCCCACTGGAAAAGATAGCGCCACGATTGCTGGAGATTTTCCCCAAATGAAGACATTTCACAGCAATCTGGCCCAAGTAGTACTCAGGTGACTGCCCATGAATGATTTACAGCTCGACGACTTCAAAACCGACGAAAACGCCGCCATGGTGTTGTTGGTGGACGATCAGGCAATGATCGGCGAGGCGGTGCGCCGCGGGTTGTCGAACGAAGATAACATCGACTTCCACTTCTGCTCCGACCCGCACCAGGCCATCGCCCACGCGATCCGCATCAAACCGACGGTGATCCTCCAGGATCTGGTGATGCCCGGTCTTGACGGCTTGAGTCTGGTGCGCGAGTACCGCAATCATCCGGCCACCAAGGACATCCCGATCATTGTCCTGTCGACCAAGGAAGACCCGCTGATCAAGAGCGCGGCGTTTGCGGCCGGGGCCAATGATTACCTGGTGAAGTTGCCGGACAACATCGAACTGGTGGCGCGCATCCGCTATCACTCGCGCTCCTACATGACGTTGCTGCAGCGTGACGCAGCGTATCGCGCGTTGCGGGTCAGCCAGCAGCAGTTGCTCGACACCAACCTGGTGCTGCAGCGCCTGATGAACTCAGACGGCCTGACCGGGCTGTCGAACCGCCGGCATTTCGACGAATACCTGGAGCTTGAGTGGCGCCGTTCGCTGCGTGACCAGAGTCAACTGTCGCTGCTGATGATCGATGTCGACTACTTCAAGTCCTACAACGACAGCTTCGGCCACCTTGAAGGCGATGAAGCCCTGCGCAAAGTGGCCACGGCGATTCGTGATGCCAGCGCCCGGCCTTCGGACCTGCCGGCTCGTTACGGCGGCGAAGAATTCGCCATGGTGCTGCCCAATACGTCGCCGGGCGGCGCGCGAATGGTCGCGGAAAAACTTCGCCAGACCGTGGCGGCATTGAAGATTCCGCACATTTTTCCGGCCGAAGGTTCGAGCCTGACCATCAGCATCGGCCTGTCGACCATGACCCCGCAACCGGGCGGCGATTGCCGTCAATTGATCTTGGCGGCGGACAAGGGGCTGTACCTGGCGAAGAACAATGGGCGTAATCAGGTTGGGATTGAGTGAGGATTGGTTGGGATTTTGTGCTGTGGCTTGAATCCACCCCTCACCCCAGCCCTCTCCCCACGGGGGAGAGGGGGAAAGGGAGCCGATCTCCATGGTTTTCGAGTCCTGAGTTCGGCTCGGTAATTCAGGTCGATGTAGTACGAAGAACACCTCGGTCAGTCCCCTCTACCCTCTGGGGAGAGGGTTAGGGTGAGGGGAGCGATCTCAAGCCAGGCAAATAACCTCAATCCATTCGCCCCTAAAGCCGCCAGGCGGGCTGCCGTGACAGCCTGATTACGTTATACTCGCCGGCTTTCAAAAGTTCGCCAACGAGTGCTGCCCGCCATGGAAATCAACCCGATCCTTAACAGTATCAAGGACCTGTCCGAGCGCTCCGAAACTATTCGGGGGTATCTTTGACTACGATCAAAAGCATGAGCGTCTGACTGAAGTCAATCGCGAGCTTGAAGATCCGTCTGTCTGGAACAACCCGTCGTACGCTCAGGAACTGGGCCGCGAGCGATCCCTGCTGGCCCAGATCGTCGAAACCCTCGACGAAATGCATTCAGGCCTGGCCGACGCCAAAGACCTGCTGCTGATGTCCGCCGAAGAAGAAGACCAGGCCGCCGTCGATGACGTCGCTGCCGAAGTCGAGCGCCTGCGCGAGTCGCTGGAAAAACTCGAATTCCGTCGCATGTTCAGCGGTGAGATGGACGCCAACAACGCCTACCTGGACATCCAGGCCGGCTCCGGCGGCACCGAGGCCCAGGACTGGGCCAACATCCTGCTGCGCATGTACCTGCGCTGGGCCGACAAACGCGGTTTCGACGCGACCATCATGGAACTGTCGGCCGGTGAAGTCGCCGGGATCAAGGGCGCCACTGTCCACATCAAGGGCGAATATGCCTTTGGCTGGTTGCGGACCGAAATCGGCGTGCACCGTCTGGTGCGCAAGAGCCCGTTCGACTCCGGCAACCGTCGCCACACCTCGTTCTCGGCCGTGTTCGTGTCGCCGGAAATCGATGACAACATCGAAATCGACATCAACCCGTCGGACCTGCGCATCGACACCTACCGCTCCTCCGGTGCCGGTGGTCAGCACGTAAACACCACCGACTCGGCCGTACGGATTACTCACGTACCGACCAACACCGTGGTCAGCTGCCAGAACGAACGCTCCCAGCACGCCAACAAAGACACCGCGATGAAAATGTTGCGGGCGCGCTTGTACGAGCAGGAAGTGCAGAAACGCAACGCCGCCTCCCAGGCCCTGGAAGACACCAAGTCGGACATCGGCTGGGGTCATCAGATTCGCTCTTACGTGCTCGATGCGTCGCGAATCAAGGATTTGCGCACTAACATCGAACGCAGTGACTGCGACAAGGTGCTCGACGGCGACATCGACGAATACCTGGTGGCCAGCCTGAAGCAAGGCCTGTAAACCGCCAGTCAAGACCTTAAGTCCCCTGCCACCGGTGGGGGCAACGAACCTGTGATGGAATTTTTAAAGACATGAGCGACCTAGAACTCGACCCGCAAGCCCTGCAACAGGAAGAAAACTCCCTGATCGCCCTGCGCAAGGAAAAGCTGGCTGCCGAGCGCGCCAAGGGCAATGCCTTCCCGAACGACTTCCGCCGCGACAACTACTGCGAAGATTTGCAGAAACAGTACGCGGACAAGACCAAGGAAGAGCTGGCAGAGGCTGCAATCCCGGTCAAGGTTGCCGGTCGCATCATGCTCAACCGTGGCTCGTTCATGGTGATCCAGGACATGTCCGGTCGCATCCAGGTTTACGTCAACCGTAAAACCCTGTCCGAAGAAACCCTGGCCGCGGTGAAAACCTGGGACCTGGGCGACATCATCGCCGCCGAAGGCACCCTGGCGCGTTCCGGCAAGGGCGACCTGTACGTCGAAATGACCAGCGTGCGCCTGCTGACCAAATCCCTGCGCCCGCTGCCGGACAAGCACCACGGCCTGACCGACACCGAATCCCGTTATCGTCAGCGTTACGTTGACCTGATCGTCAATGACGACGTGCGCCAGACTTTCCGTGTTCGTTCGCAAGTCATCGCGCACATCCGCAGCTTCCTGATGAAACGAGACTTCCTGGAAGTCGAAACACCAATGCTGCAAACCATTCCAGGCGGTGCAGCGGCCAAGCCGTTCGAAACACACCACAACGCCCTGGACATGGACATGTACCTGCGCATCGCGCCGGAGCTGTACCTCAAGCGTCTGGTGGTCGGTGGTTTTGAAAAAGTGTTCGAGATCAACCGCAACTTCCGTAACGAAGGCGTTTCGACTCGTCACAACCCTGAATTCACCATGTTGGAGTTCTACCAGGCTTACGCCGACTACGAAGACAACATGGACCTGACCGAAGAGCTGTTCCGCGAACTGGCACAGCTGGTCCTGGGCAGCACCGACGTGCCTTACGGCGACAAAGTGTTCCACTTCGGCGAACCGTTCGTGCGTCTGTCGGTGTTCGACTCGATCCTCAAGTACAACCCTGAGCTGACCGCTGACGACCTGAACGACATCGACAAGGCCCGTGCCATCGCCAAGAAGGCCGGCGCCAAGGTGCTGGGCTTCGAAGGTCTGGGCAAATTGCAGGTGATGATTTTCGAAGAGCTGGTCGAGCATAAGCTGGAGCAGCCGCACTTCATCACTCAGTACCCGTTCGAAGTGTCGCCGCTGGCCCGTCGTAACGACGACAACCCGAACGTCACCGACCGTTTCGAACTGTTCATCGGTGGCCGCGAAATCGCCAACGCCTACTCCGAGTTGAACGACGCGGAAGACCAGGCCGAGCGCTTCATGGCGCAGGTGGCCGACAAGGACGCCGGCGACGATGAAGCCATGCATTACGACGCCGACTTCGTTCGCGCGCTGGAGTACGGCATGCCGCCAACGGCCGGTGAAGGTATCGGCATCGACCGTCTGGTGATGCTGCTGACCAACTCCCCGTCGATCCGCGACGTGATCCTGTTCCCGCACATGCGGCCACAAGCGTAAGTGTTTCAATAAAAAAGCCGCCTAAAACAGGCGGCTTTTTATTGCCTGTCTGGTACAAACGTATCAATTGGTTACTTTTGAAGTAAGAGAGGAATACCTGTCGTGAACCGTGCAATTGCTCAAGAGGGTGCAGCGGGCGTCGCCACTGCGGTCGCTGAAAGTGTTCAGTACCAGGGTCGCAAGGCCAGCCGACAGGGCAGTGAGCAGCGTCGACAGGATATTCTCGATGCGGCGATGCGCATTGTCGTGCGCGATGGCGTGCGGGCCGTGCGTCACCGCGCGGTGGCCGCCGAGGCGGGTGTGCCACTGTCGGCCACCACTTACTATTTCAAGGATATCGATGACCTGCTCACCGATACCTTTGCCCAATACGTGGAACGCAGCGCAGCGTTCATGGCCAAGTTGTGGGCCAGCAACGAAGGCCTGCTGCGCGAGATGGTTGCTTATGGCGATGGCGGTCCCGAGTCCCGTTCACAGCTGGCCGACGATATCGCACGCCTGACCGCCGATTACGTGCAGCGCCAGTTACACAACCGTCGCGAACACTTGATGGCCGAGCAGGCGTTCCGTCAGGAGGCCCTGTTGAACCCGCGCCTGGCGATGTTGGTGCGCTCGCATCAGCAAATTCTTCTGCAAGGCACCTGCCATTTTTTCGAGGTGTTGGGTTCCCGCGAGCCACAACAGGATGCCAAAGTGTTGACGGCGATTATCGGACGGATGGAATATCAGGGCCTGCTCAACGACGCCGAGCCTGTCGCCGAAGCCGAAATGCTCGGCATCCTGACCCGCTACATGCATTTGGTATTGGCGTCGGTGTAACCCTCGCGGCGCAGCTACACCCTGTAGGAGCGAGGCTTGCCCGCGAAAGCGATGTTTCAGTCAACGTAGTTGTTGAATGTTAAACCGCCTTCGCGGGCAAGCCTTGCTCCTACAGGGGGCGGTGTTCACATGAGGTTCGCGTGTATTCAAAGGGAGTGTTGAATGAAAGCCTGGCGTGTCGTTGTGATCGCCTTGTCGTTCCTGCTGCTCAGTGGCTGTCTGGTGACCTTCAAGGAGCCGCTGCCCTCGAGTGAGCCCGCACCTAAAGGGTTGCTCGGCAAATGGACCAGCACCAACGCCTGGGGCGAGCCGCTGAATCTGGAGCTGACACGCCTCGGCGACAATCACTATCAGGCCGTCAGCTACTTCAAGGCTAAACCCAAGGAGCGCGAAGCGTATCCCTTCACGGTGACCCGCCATGGCAGTCGCTGGTATCTGTCGGCCAAGGTGCCGGCGCAATTTGGTGGAAATTTCACTCTCTTGGGTTTTGAACTCAGCGATAAGCATGAACTGGTGGTCTATAACCTCGACCTCGAGCAGATCAACCAGGCCCTGAGGCAAAAAGTCCTCAGCGGCGAAGGCTTCCAGACCGACGACGGCGACGGTGTGTTGATCAACAACAATCTGGACCAGGTCTTCGCCTACCTTGACGACCCGGCCAATTCCGATGTGTTCGTCGAGGCCGTGCGCTATCAGCGCCTGGCCAAAGCCAAATAACCCAGCACGTAAACGGTTTTTCTACAGGAGTTTCGGGTGGACGATTACCAGCAGTCGATACGCATTTTGTCCGATCGCATTGTGCTGGCGCAGACGCCGATTCGCGTTCTCGATGCCGTCAAGTGGGACGACAACATTCGCAAGGGTTTCCTCAAGGCCAAGGGCAAGGAAATGCCGGCGGTGGACCGCGATTACTACCTGAACCGGCCGCTGGCGTTCGACTCCAGCAAGGTGAAGCTGGAATTCCAGAACATCGAACGCGACATCACCCGTCAGCTCGGTCAGTTCAACCCGGTCGGCCAGATCATGCGCCGCATGTGCAAGGAATACCGCATGGTGGTGCGCATGCTCGAAGCGCGCGGCACCGAGGATTTCGGGCTGATTTCACAGGAGCTTTACGGTGCCGCTTCCGACGCGTTCCACGCCGGCGATCCGACCCTTTCTGACCTGGGCCTGATGCTCTCGGATTACCTGAACAACATCGATGGCCGTGGCGACCTGAAGGACGAACCGAAAATCCTCACCGCCAAGGAAGCCGTCCACCTGCTGCAAACCCGCTTGAACAAGGTATTCGGCGAGGCTGAGGAAACCATTCGCGTATTCGAGTCCGACGGGATCGTCGCCGATGCCGCGGCTGGCGCCGACTACATCAAGATCCGCGCCGACGCGATGTTCAACGACCGTGACGTGCGCGCTCTGGAAGTCCACGAAGGGCTGGTGCATGTGGGCACCACGCTCAATGGTCTGAACCAGCCGATCTGCACCTTCCTCTCCAAAGGTCCGCCGTCATCGACAGTGACTCAGGAAGGCCTGGCGATCCTGATGGAAATCATCACGTTCGCCTCGTACCCGAGTCGCCTGCGCAAACTGACCAACCGCACCCGCGCCATTCACATGGTGGAAGAGGGTGCGGACTTCCTGCAGATCTTCGAGTTCTTCCGCGAGCAAGGCTTTGAAATGGCGGAAAGCTACGGCAACGCCAGTCGGGTTTTCCGTGGCTCGGTGCCGACAGGTCTGCCATTTACCAAAGACTTGTCCTACCTCAAGGGCTTTATCATGGTTTACAACTACATTCAGTTGGCCGTGCGTAAAGGCAAGCTTGAGCAGATACCGCTGCTGTTTTGCGGCAAGACCACGCTGGAAGACATGCGTACCTTGCGCCAGTTGGTGGACGAAGGGCTGGTGGTGCCACCGAAGTATCTGCCGGATCAGTTCCGTGACCTGAACGCGCTGTCGGCGTGGATGTGCTTCTCCAACTTCCTCAATCACCTGAGCCTGGACCGGATCGAAGCGGATTACTCCAATATCCTCTAACGATCACGAAATTCCCCTGTAGGAGTGAGCCTGCTCGCGATTGCGGTTCAACATTCAACATTGATGTTGACTGACACACCGCTATCGCGAGCAGGCTCACTCCTACAGGGATTTGTATTTCAATCCATTTTTGCGAGGTTTCAACGGATGAGATTCCTCGGCATTGTTTGCCTGCTCCTGACACTCGGCGGCTGCAGCTCGCTGTTGTTCTACCCCGAGCCCGGTCAGCTGTTTACCCCGGAAAAAGCCAAACTCGAATACCGCGACGTCACCCTGACCACCGCCGACGGCCTCAAGCTGCACGGCTGGTGGTTGCCGGCCAAACAAGGTGTCGAGGTCAAAGGCACGGTGCTGCATTTGCACGGTAACGGCGGCAACCTGCCCATGCACCTTGGGGGGAGCTGGTGGTTACCGAAAGAAGGGTATCAAGTGCTGTTGCTGGACTATCGCGGCTACGGTCTGTCCGAGGGGGAGCCGACGCTGCCAGAGATCTATCAGGACATCGACGCCGCGTTCAAATGGCTCGATCAGGCGCCGGAGGTCAAGGGCAAGCCGCTGATTCTCCTGGGCCAAAGCCTAGGCGGTTCGATGGCCGTGCACTATCTGGTTCAGCACCCCGAACGCCAGAAACAACTCAAGGCCATTGTCCTCGACGGCGTGCCCGCCAGTTACCGCAGTATCGGTCAATTTGCCCTGAGCCATTCCTGGCTGACCTGGATGTTTCAGGTGCCGCTGTCCTGGCTGGTGCCGGACGGCGACAGCGCGATCCATTCCATGGCGCAGCTCAATGGCATGCCGAAACTGATCTATCACAGCATCGACGATCCGATCGTGCCCCTTTCCAACGGCATCCGTCTGTATCAAGCTGCGCCGCCGCCGCGGGTGCTGCAACTGACCCGTGGCGGTCATGTGCAGACGTTCGCCGATCCGGTCTGGCGCAAAGTCATGCTGCGTTTTCTCGATGACCCACAGCATTTCAACGGTCTGCGCCGCCTGGGTGAAGTTCCGAACTACCCGGCGCCGAAAAATTCTGAAGATGAACCACCAGAGAGTCCGCAATGAGTGAAGAACGTAACGCCATCCCGCTGATCATCACCGGTATCTGCAGCATCCTCGGCACTGTCGGAGCCCTGTGGTTCTACGGCTACCTGCACTTCGCCAAACCCGAAGATGCGCTGCTGCTCAGCGACTTCACCATGCTCAAGACGGTGCCGGGCGAAGACTACAAAGTCTCGCTGGAGCCGGCCCCGCAAGTCGCGCAATGCATCGATGGCGTGCTGGTGATGTTCGACACCGAGCAGAAAGGCCTGAGCGGTGTGTTGGTCAACAACAAGAAAAAAGCCGTGCGCTGCATGGGTGAGGAAACCCCGCAGAAGTTGCAACCGTAGCGCCCGATCTTAAAAACAAAAGCCCCGCCTGATCGACTCAGGCGGGGCTTTTGTGTTTCAGCAGACGAAGCTTAGTTCGAGCTGACCGCCGAACGCGGGATCACCGGCTGGTTGTCGTTGGAAATGGTCACTTCCACCCGACGGTTCATCGCACGACCAGAGACGCTGTCGTTCTCGGCCACCGGGTATTCCTTGCCGTAACCCTGCGCCACGATACGCGCTGGATCAACGCCCATTTTCACTAGCGCCATGCGCACGGAACCGGCACGACGCTCGGACAGCGACTGGTTGTGGTTCGCAGTGCCCGTGCTGTCGGTGTAACCCTCGACGATCGCTTTGCGATCAGGGTTTTCCGAGAGGAACTGCGCCAGTTTGTTGATATTCACCAGACCGCTGGACTTCAGATCAGCCCTGTCAGTGGCAAACAACACATCACCAAACGTCACCAAGGTACCGCGATCGGTTTGCTTGGCGTTCAGGCTGTCCTGCAATTGCTTGATCTGCGCGTCGCGGGCATCCAGACGAGCCTGGGCACGCTGCGCGGAAGCATTTTTCAGATTGGCTTCAGCGTTGCGCAGGGCGATGGTCTGCTTCGCCACTTCAACACGTTGATTGGTCAGGTAAGCCAGTTGATCGACCTTGGCCTGGTCCTCTTTGTCCTGGTAAGCCTTGTCGGCCTTGTCCAGGTAATCGCTGGCTTCTTTGGTTTCCAGCGCCGCGACCTTGCTGGCTTGCGGGTTGGTTTGCAGGCCGGTGTAGTTGGTGCGAGCCTGTTCCAGGTTCGCGTTGGGCGGCGTGGAGCAGGCAGCCAGTGCAACGCTCGCGGCCAGCAGGGCAGGGATCATCAATTGTTTACGCATGGTGGTTTCGTCCTTTTAATCGAGTAAGAAGTACGTCTTGCCGGCCGCTTATTGCACGGTGCGCTGGCTTTCCTGACGCAGTTCTTGAACACCTTTCTGAGAGTCCTTCACAGCCTGTTCAGCCTTGATAGCCTGGGCCTTGCGCTCAGCCACGCGAGCGTCCCACTCGGCCTGTTCGGCCAGGACTTTGGCTTCGGCATACTTCTTGTCGTGCAGGGCGATTTCGGCTTGTTTGAGCTTGTCCTGGGCGGATTTCATTTCCACCGCCGCAAACTCGGTACCGCCGGCACTGACGGCGCTGTTGACCGCCGATTCCGTCACGGCGAATTGCTCGCTTGGCGGGTTACCGGCACAACCGGCCAGAACGAAGCTGCTGCCGATGGCCAGTGCAGCCAGTTTCAGGCTACGCAGAGGGGGGAACGAGGATTTGGCAGTTCGGGTCTTCATGGTCTTCAACTCCATTGGAAAAACTCCTGAAAAACTTAAAAATCCATCCTGGGCAAGGAGCCGCAACCTTCAATTTCCGGGGGTGTTTCAAAACGGCCGTCCCAGGCGTGGTTAATGGGTGTGACCCGAGAGGTTTTTCGAAAGTTCAGAGAATATGGCCCATTGCCCGAAATACTTTGACCGAGCGGACAAGTCTCTAAGCCGGGAATTCTTATCGCGAGCAGCAGTGTTCCCGGCCCTGTAGGGGCCAGGAATACGCATTTTGGGAGGGGGAAAGAAGTGCGGTAATCAGTGTTTCTGTTTGTCGTCGACGGCCGACAAGTCGTGCAAATGACGACGGGACAATGCGAGAAAACGTGGAGTCGGACCGATGTCTTCGTACAGCGGATCACCTTCTTCGTCGGTGGCCACGACGGTTGAGCCCTTCACGTACGGGAAGCTTTTTTCGAGCTCTTCCAGGGCGGCGCCGATCAGTTCGCCGAGCAGTTCTTCGGGCTGCCGTTTGGGGTACATATCGATAATGGCCGCCAGTCGTGCGGCGGCTTCCACATCCAGATGAATCGAGTATCCGGTGTCGGTCAGGCGACCCTTGGCGTTTTCTTCCCAGTGATGGGCAAGCTCGCGGATTTTCATAGTGACCTCAATGCGCACCTGCTCGTGGCAGGCAGTGTCAGTGTCCGGCAATCGCCGGCGGCAGCCGTTGTAAGGCTTACTCTTCAGACTAGCTTTAACGCTCAAGGTTTAAAGTCCCTTCGTCGTCTTATGGTGAACGCCTTGGTGCTTCAGGCGTTCACGCTCATTTGTGGCGGGGGGATTGGGTGTATATCCGTTTCTTCGGTAACGGCGACTATTGGTTTCGCTTTTACAGCGAGTCACTTTCGAAAAGCGCGAAAGTAACCAAAGCGCTCTTGCCACTTTCGTTCGGTGCCTCGCCTAGGCTCGGCATGCCCTCGCTCCGGTCCTGCTCCGTGGGCCCGCCGCCATCGGCCATCCATGGCCGGGGGCGGCT